>VXWP01000063.1 GCA_009835325.1 Gemmatimonadota bacterium
ACGCCCTGTTCAGACTCGCTTTCGCTCCGGCTCCGCGACTCCCGTCGCTTAACCTCGCCACGAAGCGTAACTCGTCGGCTCATTCTTCAATAGGCACGCCGTCACCCGGCCGTAGCCAGGCTCCGACTGCTTGTAGGCACACGGTTTCAGGGACTATTTCACTCCCCTTCCGGGGTGCTTTTCACCTTTCCCTCACGGTACTGGTTCACTATCGGTCGCCACGGGTATTTAGCCTTGGAGAGTGGTCTCCCCAGCTTCCCACGGGATTTCTCGTGTCCCGAGGTACTCAGGATCCCGGCCTGGGCCGGATGGATTTCGCCTACGGGACTCTCACCCCCTGTGGCGGACCGTTCCAGGTCCTTCGGCTATCCATGCCGTGCTCCGTTCTGCCGGTCCTGCAACCCCGCCCTCCGTAGAGGACGGTTTGGGCTTCTCCCCGTTCGCTCGCCGCTACTAGGGGAATCGTTTCTTTTCCTCGGGGTACTGAGATGTTTCAGTTCCCCCGGTTCCCTCGATCCGGCCTATGTGTTCAGCCGGTCGTGACCCGCGATAAAGCGGGCCGGGTTGCCCCATTCGGAGATCTCCGGTTGAGCTTGCTAGACAGCTAGCCGGAGCTTTTCGCAGTCTTGCCACGTCCTTCATCGGCCCGTGACGCCTAGGCATCCGCCGTGCGCCCTTTGTAGCTTGACCCTTCGTCAGGCACTCCCGCGATCGTAGTCACCACCGCACCCGCCCCGGACCTCGAGGGCCATGGGCCGGCCGGCGGTTTCCCGCTCGCCGTAGTACTCCAACTGTGTTTCTCGTAGCTTGTTTTGCGCTCGTGCGCTCTTCCGTTGTGAAGGTGCCTGCCTGGGAGCGCTTCGCTCCCGCTCAGGACGCCGCCGGCGGCTTGCGCCGCGGCCGCGTGTCCCGCTGATGTGATGCCCGGCCACTCGCTCGAGGCAGATTGCACTCGAGGCTGGTTGGTGGAGCCGGGGGGACTCGAACCCCCGACTTCCGCCTTGCAAAGGCGGCGCTCTCCCAGCTGAGCTACGGCCCCACGCCTGTCCGGTCCTCTGGGTCGCTCGAGGCGACCTCGGCCGGTCCGGGTGCTGGTGGGCCATCCTGGATTCGAACCAGGGACCTCAGTCTTATCAGGACTGCGCTCTAACCAACTGAGCTAATGGCCCAGCGCTGCCCAAACCGGCGGCGCCGGAACTTCCGGCGCTGCCCGGAGACTGCCGCTCCCCGCGCACGGAGGCGCGGGGGGCGAAGGCACATCAACCGTTGGATAGCAGACAGAAGCGGCGCGCCGATCCCGTAGCGCGATGCGCATCACCAGCTCCGGCCAGCGGGGCGCGCACAACCCCATGCCCCGGGGACCTCGAGGGTCCTCGGAGCGGCCGGCAGCCGATCGACCTGGGTACTGTACCGGCCCCAACCGCACACCGTGCGGAGAGGAATATCCGGCAGAGGTATCCCTAGAAAGGAGGTGATCCAGCCGCAGCTTCCGCTACGGCTACCTTGTTACGACTTCGTCCCAGTCGCCGGTCCCACCCTGGACGCCTGCGTCCCGAAGGTTCGCGCAACGGCTTTAGGTGTTACCGACTCCCATGACGTGACGGGCGGTGTGTACAAGGCCCGGGAACGTATTCACCGCAGTATGGCTGACCTGCGGTTACTAGCAACTCCGGCTTCATGCAGGCGAGTTGCAGCCTGCAATCCGAACTGGGGACAGCTTTATCCGATTGGCTTCACCTCGCGGTTTCGCGACGGTCTGTACTGCCCATTGTAGCGTGCGAGTAGCCCAGGATGTAAGAGCCATGCTGACTTGACGTCATCCCCGCCTTCCTCCCGGTTGCTCCGGGCAGTCTCGCTAGAGAAATCCAACTAGCGACAAGGGTTGCGCTCGTTGCGGGACTTAACCCAACACCTCACGGCACGAGCTGACGACAGCCATGCAGCATCTGTGACGGCTCCCCGAAGGGTCCCCCGGCCTTTCGGCCAGGGTACCACCGACATGTCAAGCCCTGGTAAGGTTCTTCGCGTTGCATCGAATTAAACCACACGCTCCGCTGCTTGTGCGGGCCCCCGTCAATTCCTTTGAGTTTTAGCCTTGCGGCCGTAGTCCCCAGGCGGAGCACTTATCGCGTTAGCTGCGCTACCGAGGGGGTCGATACCCCCGACAGCTAGTGCTCATCGTTTACGGCGTGGACTACCCGGGTATCTAATCCGGTTCGCTCCCCACGCTTTCGCGCCTCAGCGTCAGGTCACCCCCAGAGAGTCGCTTTCGCCACTGGTGTTCCTCCCGATATCTACGCATTCCACCACTACACCGGGAATTCCACTCTCCTCTAGGTGCCTCAAGACTGGCAGTATCCGGGGACCTCTCACAGTTGAGCCGTGAGTTTTCACCCCGGACTGACCAGCCCGCCTGCGCGCGCTTTACGCCCAGTAAATCCGGACAACGCTCGCCACCTACGTATTACCGCGGCTGCTGGCACGTAGTTAGCCGTGGCTTATTCGCGAGGTACCGTCAGATCTTCGTCCCTCGCAAAAGGGGTTTACAACCCGAAGGCCTTCTTCCCCCACGCGGCGTTGCTGCGTCAGGCTTTCGCCCATTGCGCAAAATTCCTTGCTGCTGCCTCCCGCAGGAGTCTGGGCCGTGTCTCAGTCCCAATGTGGCTGACCACCCTCTCAGGCCAGCTATGGATCGTCGCCTTGGTAGGCCGTTACCCCACCAACCAGCTAATCCACCGCAGGCCCCTCCGAAAGCGCCCGAAGGCTTTGGTCCGTGGACCGTATGCGGTATTAGCACCGGTTTCCCGGTGTTATCCCCCACTTCCGGGCAGGTTCCTACGTGTTACTCACCCGTTCGCCGCTTTCAGCCGGCCGAAGCCGGTTTCGTCGCGCGACTTGCATGCATAAGGCACGCCGCCAGCGTTTATCCTGAGCCAGGATCAAACTCTCCA
>VXWP01000064.1 GCA_009835325.1 Gemmatimonadota bacterium
GCGAAGGCGGCAGGACCGTCGGCGCGGGCGTCGTCACCGAAGTCATCGAGTAGCAAGGGAGAAGGAGGCCGTCATGGCCAACCAGGCGGACCAGAAGATCAGGATCAGGCTGAAGGCCTGCGACCACGCCATGCTGGACAAGTCGGCCAGGGAGATCACCCAGGCGGCGCAGCGGGCCGGCGCGCGGGTCATGGGACCCATACCGTTGCCGACGAAACGGACCGTGTATACCGTCCTGCGCTCTCCCTTTATCGACAAGAAGTCGCGGGAACAATTCGAAACGCGCGTGCACAAGCGCCTTATCGATATCTATGACACGTCGCAGCAGACGGTGGACGCGCTCCTGAAACTGGACCTGCCCGCCGGCGTGGACGTAGAAATCAGGGTGTAGGAGCCTCGAAGATGCACGGACTGATCGGCAGGAAAATCGGGATGAGCCAGGTCTTTGCCGAGAACGGCGACGCGGTACCGGTCACGGTGATCGAGGCGGGTCCCTGTTACGTCACCCAGGTGAAGACGCTGGAACGCGACGGCTACGAGGCGGCGCAGATCGGTTTCGAAGCGAAGAAGGAGAAGCAGACGACCCGGCCGCTGCAGGGCCACTTCAAGAAGGCGAAGGTCGAACCGCAGCGCATCGTCCGGGAGGTCGCGGTGGAGGACATCGAGGCCTGCGAGCCCGGCCAGGTCATCGGCGCGGACATTTTCGAGACCGGCGAACTCGTGGACGTGACGGGTTACTTCAAGGGCCGGGGGTTCCAGGGCGTGGTCAAGCGGCACGGTTTCCGCGGCGGCGACAAGACCCGCGGACAGAGCGACCGCTGGCGCCATCCCGGATCGATCGGGCAGAGCGCGACGCCGTCCAAGGTCTTCAAGGGCACCCGCATGGGCGGTCGGATGGGCAACAAGCGCGTGACCGTCAGGAACCTGCAGGTGGTCGCCGTGGACGCCGAGAAGAACATCCTCCTGGTGAAGGGCGCGGTGCCGGGACACCGGAACGGATACGTACTGATCAACCGGGCAGGTTAGGCCGAAGGCCCGGACCTGAAGAAGGCACGTTGGGAGAAATCATGCCGGTAGTAGCGAAGTTGTTCAACAGCGACGGGACGGAACAGGGCCAGATCGATCTCGAAGAATCGGTCTTCGGCATTTCCGCCAATGCGCACGCCATGTACGAAGCGGAAAAGATGTACCGTGCCAACCAGCGGCAGGGCACGGCCAGCGCGCAGACCCGTTCGGAAGTGTCCTACACCGGAAAGAAGATGTTCAGGCAAAAGGGCCTGGGCAGGGCGCGCATGGGCTCCAGGCGGTCCCCGGTTCGCATCGGGGGCGGCAGGGCCCACGGGCCGAAGCCCCGCAACTACCGATACGAGATACCGAAGAAAGTGCGTCGCCTCGCGCTCAAGTCCGTGCTTTCGACCCGCGCGCAGAGTGGTTCCGTGCTCGTGATCGAGTCGCTCGAATTCGATGCGCCGAAGACGCGGCAGATGGTTTCCGTGCTGTCCAACATGAACGTGCGCGACAGGAAGTGCCTGGTGCTCATGGACCGAAGCGACGACGCCGTGTACAAGTCCTGCCGCAACATCGTCGACGTGGACATCAACGTGGCCACCGACACCCACGTGCACGAGATTCTGCGCAGCGACTGCCTTATCTTTACGCGCGAGGGGCTGAAGCAGGTGGAGGAGGCGTTGAAATCATGAAGAAGGACCCACGGGCCATCGTGTCCCGCCCCCTGGTGACGGAGAAGAACCACGTGCTCCAGGAAGAGCAGAACAAGTACGTGTTCGAAGTGGCCAGGGACGTGAACAAACTGGAAATCAAGCGGGCCATCGAAGAGATCTTCGACGTGCAGGTCGAGTCGGTGCGCACGCTCCGCATGAAGGGCAAGGTAAAGCGTCTCGGACGTTTCGAGGGACGCCGGCCCGACTGGAAGAAGGCCATCGTGAAACTCGCCGACGGCGATATCATCGACCTGTACACGGGAACCTGATCGCCGAAGAGGAATACAAGTTATGGCAGTACGCACATTCAGACCCAAGACCCCCGGCCAGCGGTTCAAGACCGTGTCCTCCTTCAAGGAGATCACGAAGGAAACGCCGGAGTCCTCCCTCGTCCGTCCCCTGAAGAAATCGGGCGGGCGGAACAACCTGGGACGGACGACGGCCCGCCACCGCGGCGGCGGCCACAAGCGGCGCTACCGCGTCATCGATTTCCGGCGCGACAAGACCGGCGTCCCGGCCAGGGTCCATGCCATCGAGTACGATCCGAACCGTTCGGCGCGGATCGCGCTGCTGCACTACGCGGACGGCGAGAAGCGCTACATCCTCGCGCCGCTCGACCTGTCGGTGGGCCATACGGTCATGTCCGGAAGCCAGGCGGAGATCCGGAGCGGCAACCATATGCCCCTGGACCACATCCCCCTGGGTACGATGCTGCACAACATCGAGCTTACGCCCGGGCGCGGCGGACAGCTCGTAAGGTCCGCGGGCGGGGCCGCCCAGTTGATGTCGCGGGACGGAGGCTTTGCCCAGTTGCGCCTGCCCTCCGGGGAAATCCGGCGGGTACCCGAGGTCTGTTCCGCCACGATAGGACAGGTGGGCAACACGGACCACGAGAACATATCGCTCGGCAAGGCCGGGCGCGCCCGGTGGCTGGGGCGGCGCGGCTATTCCCGCGGCGTGGCGAAGAACCCCGTGGATCACCCCATGGGCGGTGGAGAAGGCAAGAGTTCAGGCGGCCGGCACCCCGTGTCTCCGTGGGGAAAGAAGACCAAGGGCTTGCGGACGCGGAAGAAGAACAAGAAATCGGATTCGCAGATCATCAAGCGGCGTAAATAGTCGAAGGAAGATCGCGGGAGGCGATGATGGGCCGTTCGGTCAAGAAGGGACCGTACATTGACGACAGCATCAAGAAGAAGATCGACGAACTGAACCGGACCGGCGAGAAGCGGGTAGTCCGCACCTGGGCCCGCGCCAGCACGATCACGCCGGACTTCGTCGGCCATACGCTGGCCATTCACAACGGCAACAAGTTTATTCCGGTCTACATCTCGGAGAACATGGTGGGCCACAAGCTCGGTGAATTCGCGCCGACGCGCACCTACCGGGGGCACAGCGGACGGGTCACGGAACGTTCCACGCAGTTGAAGTAATAACCGGACGCTAGAGAACAGGGAGAACAGAAAAGATGGAAGCCCGTGCAACGGCGCGGCAGGTACGCGGCTCCGCACGCAAGATACGCCAGGTGGCGGACATGATCCGCGGCCGGTCCGTGCAGGAAGCCCTGAACATTCTTCAGTTCGTGCCCAAGGCGTGCGCCCGGCCGCTCGAGAAGACCGTGCGTTCCGCGACGGCGAACGCCATGAACGTGGACGACGAACACACGCTGGATATCGAGGACCTGAAGATCAAGACCGTTTACGTCGACGGCGGTCCGGTCATGAAACGCATCCATTACGGCCCCCGCGGCAGCGCGTCCACGATCCGGAAGCGCACCAGCCATATCACCGTGGTGGTCGCGGACTAGCCTGGACTAGTCCGGACTGAACCGGACAGGCGCGGACGGCCATTCACCCGGGAGTCCCGACGACAGGAGTTGACGAAGTGGGCCAGAAAACACATCCGATCGGTTTCCGTCTTGGCGTGATCAAGACCTGGCAGTCCAACTGGTATTCCGACCGAAACATGGCGGATCTGCTGCAGGAAGACCTCATGATCCGCCGCTACGTCAAGAGCCGCCTCACGCGGGCCGGCATCGCCAAGGTCGAAATCGAGCGGGCGCCGCAGAAGGCCACCATTACCATACACACCGCCCGTCCCGGCATCGTGATCGGACGCAAGGGCGCCGAAGTGGACAAGCTAAGGGATGAACTTCAGCATCTGACCGGTAAAGAGATCTACATCAACATACAGGAGATCCGCCGTCCGGAACTGGACGCCCAGTTGATCGGCGACAGCATCGCCCGGCAGATCGAACAGCGGATCAGTTTCCGCAGGGCCATGAAGAAATCCATCACCGCGGCCATGCGCATGGGCGCCGAGGGCATCAAGATCACCTGCGGCGGCCGGCTCGGCGGCGCGGAGATGTCCCGGTCCGAATCCTTCAACGACGGACGCGTACCGCTTCACACGCTCCGGGCGGACATCGACTACGCGCGGTCCACCGCCCACACCACCTACGGGTGCATCGGTATCAAGGTGTGGATCTGCAAGGGCGAAATCATCAAGGGTGAAGAAGGGGAAGCCGGGGCAGGACAGGCGACGTTATAGGACGGGTCGCCGGGCGGGATTCGGCCCTTTGGGACCGGTTGCCCGCCGCGTACGCGACCAGACGGGGATATTCGAGGAGATATCGAGATGTTAATGCCGAAGCGACTGAAGTACCGCAAGAGACAGCGCGGCCGCATGACGGGCATCGCGACCCGCGGCGCCACGCTTGAATTCGGCGATTACGGTATTCAGGCGCTGGAACCGGGCTGGGTCACCAACCGGCAGATCGAAGCGGCCCGTATCGCCATGGTCCATCACATGCGGCGTGGCGGCAAGGTGTGGATCCGGATCTTTCCGGACAAGGTCCTCACCGAAAAGCCCGCCGAAACGCGCATGGGAAAGGGCAAGGGCAGCCCCACCGGAAACTGGGTGGCCGTGGTGAAGCCCGGACGCATTCTTTTCGAACTGCGGGGCGTGGCCTCCGATATGGCCCGGGAGTCCATCGCGCTGGCCCAGCAGAAGTTGTCGGTCAAGACCCGACTGGTGGTCCGCGAAGACCTCTAGCGGGCCTGTTCTCGAGGAAGGGAAGGCATGAAACTGTACGAACTTCGTCAACTGTCCGAGACAGAGCTCCGCGACCGGGTGGCCGAACTGAGGGAAGAGATCTTCAACCTGAATTTTCAGAAGGCGACGCGGCAGATGGCGGATGCGAAGCGCATTTCGTCGTCGCGCCGGGAAATCGCCCGGATTCTAACGCTACTGCACGAGGATGAACTCCAGATCCGATCCATCCAGACGGCGGGCGATGAGAACCGGGAAGACGGACAGGGTGATCCGGGAGAAGACGCATGAAGGAGCGGGGACACAGGAAGAACCGCGTGGGACGCGTAACCAGCAACAAGATGGAAAAGACGATCACCATCGCCGTCGAACGGATGGTGAAGCATCCGTTTTACGGCAGGTACGTGCGGCGCACCACCAAGCTGACGGTCCATGACGAGGAACAGACGTGCCGGATCGGCGATATCGTCCGGGTCACGGAGACGCGTCCGCTGAGCAAGAACAAGCGCTGGCGGCTGACGGAAGTCATCCAGCGCGCGGAACAGGTCTAGTCGGAACAGGTCCAGTCGGAACAGGTCCAGTCTTCCTAAAGGCATGGCGCAGGATCAGGAAGACGGCGAACGGGAAAGAAACAAGATGATTCAAGAGTATACCTGGTTGAACGTCGCGGACAACACGGGCGCCCGGCAGGTCCGCTGCATCAAGGTCCTGGGCGGCACCGGCCGGCGGTACGCCAGCGTGGGCGACCGGTTCGTGGGATCGGTGAAGGAAGCCGCTCCCGGCGGTTCGGTGAAGAAGGGCGAGGTGGTAAAAGCCGTGGTCGTGCGGGTCCGCAAGGAAGTGCGGCGCCGCGACGGGACCTACATCCGGTTCGACGAGAACGCGGCCGTACTGATCGACGACCAGGGCGAACCGAGGGGAACGCGCATATTCGGCCCCGTCGCCCGGGAACTGCGCGAGCGCGAATACACCCGCATCGTTTCGCTGGCCCCCGAGGTCCTCTAGGGCCCGGTTGCCCGGCGAACGGAATGCCGGTGGGTTGCCCGGCGAACGGAATGCCGGTGGGAAGGAGCTGATCGGATGCATGTCAAGAAGGGCGATACCGTCGTAGTGCTCACCGGCGATGCCCGCGGCGAGACCGGACGGGTGCTGAAGGTGTTGCCGGAAAAGAACAAGGTCATCGTGGAAGGGCTGAACTTCGTTACGCGCCATACGCGGCCCACCCAGACCAATCCGCAGGGCGGCCGGCTCGAGAAAGAGGCCCCCTTGCACGCGTCCAACGTGAAAGTGATCGCCGAGGGATAACGGGAATACGAACATGGCAAGATTGAAAGAACAATACAACAGCGAGATCAGGCCCGCGCTTTTGCAGCACTTCGGCTACGGCAACACCATGCAGGTGCCGCGCATCGAGAAAGTGGTCCTGAACATGGGCGTGGGCGAGGGATCGCAGAACGCGAGCCTGCTGGACAGCGCCGTTTCGGAACTGACGGCGATTACCGGGCAGAAGGCCGTGGTGACCCGGGCCAGGAAGTCCATTTCGAACTTCAAGATACGGGAAGGCATGCCTGTCGGCTGCCGGGTGACCCTCCGGGGCGCCCGCATGTACGAGTTTCTCGATCGCCTGATCAACGTGGCGATCCCCCGTATCCGCGACTTCCGCGGCGTGTCGACGAGGTCGTTCGACGGTCGGGGAAACTATACCCTCGGGTTGACCGAGCAGACGATCTTTCCCGAAATCGACTACGACCAGGTCGACCTGTTCCGGGGCATGGACATCACGATCGTAACTTCGGCGGATACCGACGAGGAGAGTGCGGAGCTGCTCAGGCATCTCGGCATGCCCTTCAGGGATCAGCCGGTGTAGGGTCCGGCGGGCAGGGCGGGCCGGACCAAGCGGACCGCCGGTTTCGAGCCGGAAATCTGAAATTCCGAGAGGGGGACGAGTGGCCAAGAAGTCGTTGATCGCAAAGGCGAATAGAAAGCCGAAATACAAGGTGCGCGCGTACAGCCGTTGCAGGCAGTGCGGACGCCCCCGCGCCTACATGCGCCGCTTTGGAATCTGTCGCATCTGTTTCCGGACGCTGGCCCTGCAGGGCGAGATTCCGGGTGTGACAAAGGCCAGCTGGTAGCGGCACGGGGCTGATTCGAGAGGGAGAACCGCAAGATGTCAATGACGGATCCGATCGCGGATATGCTGACCCGGATACGCAACGCGTGCCAGGCGAAGCACCAGCGGGTCGAAGTGCCGGCCTCGAAGGTAAAAGCGGAAATCGCCCGTATCCTGCTGAACCACAAGTTCATCAGCCACTATACCCAGGTGGAAGACGGGAAACAGGGCATCATCCGGATTTATCTCAGGTACGGACCGGTGGGCGAATCGATCATTTCCACGCTGAAGCGCATCAGCAAGCCCGGCCGGCGGGTGTACGTGAAGGCGGACGGCCTGCCCAGGGTCCTGAACGGCCTCGGCGTGGCCATTTTGAGCACGCCCAAAGGCATCGTCACGGACCGCGAAGCGCGCCAGCTGAATACGGGCGGCGAAGTGTTGTGCTACGTCTGGTAGCCAGGAACACCGGAAGGAGTCGGGGTGTCACGAATAGGTAAACTGCCGATATCGATCCCGGACGGGGTCCAGGTATCGATAGACGACCGGACCGTCAAGGTGAAGGGTCCGAAGGGCGAGCTTTCCCACCGGATACCCACGCAGATCAGCGCCGTACTGGAAGACGGGCACCTGGTGGTAGCCCGCCAGAACGAGTCCAGGCAGTCGCGCGCGCTGCACGGGCTGAACCGTTCACTGATCGCCAACATGGTGGAAGGCGTCGTCAACGGGTACGACCGAACGCTCGAGATCGTCGGCGTGGGCTACCGGGCGGAGCTCAAGGGCAGCAACCTGACGCTCACCCTGGGGTATTCCCACCCCGTGATCTTCCAGGCGCCGCCGGACGTGGACCTCGAGGTGACCGATGGCAACCGGATTACGGTCCGGGGCATCGACAAGCAGCTCGTAGGCCAGGTGGCCGCGGTGATCCGGTCGTTCAAGAAGCCGGAACCCTACAAGGGCAAGGGCATACGCTACGACAACGAACAGGTACGCAGGAAGGCCGGCAAGACCGGGGCGGCCTGACGGGAGGACGGGTAAAAGGACCATGTCCAGGAAAACGCAACAGAAAGCCAGAATGCGGAAGGTCCGCCATCGCCGGGTAAGGAAGTCCATCCGGGGCGATGCGGCCCGGCCGCGACTGAATGTATTCAGGAGTCTCAAGCACATCTACGCCCAGGTCATCGACGACACGGCGGGCGCCACGTTGCTGTCCCTTTCCACCAACACGCCCGAGATCAGGTCGCAGCTGGAATCGGGGATGGACCGGAAGGCACAGAGCAGGATCGTGGGCAAGGTGCTGGGAGAGAAGATGAAGGCGCAGGGCGTGTCCAGCGTGACCTTCGACCGCGGTGGATACCGGTATCACGGCCGGGTGAAGGAACTCGCGGACGGCGTGCGCGAAAGCGGACTGGAGTTTTAGAAAGTCCGCGACGCTTTGGTCGCGCCGCTAAAGGCCGGAACGTCCGGCGTGTTATTCTGATGAAGGGAGCCTAAATTGCCGAGAATCAATCCCGATGAGTTCGATCTGTCGTCGGAACGCCTGGTCGATATCAACCGGGTTGCCAAAGTCGTCAAGGGCGGCCGCACGTTCAGCTTCAACGCGCTGATCGCCGTGGGCGACGGAAACGGTCACGTGGGCCTGGGCATGGGCAAGGCCCTGGAACTGTCCGAGGCGATCCGCAAGGCCACGGAAACGGCCCGGAAGCACCTGCACAGGGTGCCGGTGGTCAAAGGCACGATCCCCCACGACGTCATCGGGAGGTTCAGCGCGGCGGAAGTGATCCTGAAACCGGCGTCCCCCGGTACGGGCGTTATCGCCGGGGATGCGGCCCGCGCGGTGCTCGAGTCGGCGGGCATACACAATATCCTCACGAAATCGATCGGTTCCTCCAACCCGTACAACGTGGCCAAGGCGACGCTGCAGGGACTGCTCGATCTGAAAGTGGCCTCCGAGATCGCCGACGCGCGCGACGTGGATATCGAGGAACTGAAAGGGTAGACTATGGCGACGCGACTGCGCATTACACAGCGGAAGAGCGCCATCGGCAGGCACCGGCGGCAGAAAAGGACCCTGGAAGCGCTGGGCATACGACGGTTGCACCACAGCGCCGTGCATGACGACACGCCCCAGATACAGGGCATGATCGCACGCGTCGGCCACCTGGTGGAAGTGGAAACCATCACGGCGGACGACGAGTAGCCGGCGGGTTTCGTGAAGAAAGGAATACGGCTGTTATGAAAGTCGACAGTTTGAAACACGCCTCCGGCGCGGTGCGCAAGGTAAAGCGCCTCGGCCGCGGGCCAGGCTCCGGCACGGGCAAGACCGCCGGCAGGGGGCACAAGGGCCAGCGTTCCAGGTCGGGCAAGAAGATTCACCCGTCTTTCGAAGGCGGGCAGATGCGCCTCGTGCGGCGGCTGCCGAAACGCGGGTTCACCAATCTGTTCCGCAAGACCTACCAGATCGTCAACCTTCGCGATCTCGAGGGGTGGGACGAGGAGACGGTCGTGAACGCCGAATCGCTGGCGGAAAAGCGCCTGGTCCGGAAATCCACGGACCCGGTCAAGATCCTCGGCGAAGGCGAGGTCGACCGGCCCGTGAAGGTAAGCGTCCACAAGGTCAGTGAGACGGCGCGGCAGAAAATCGAGGCGGCGGGCGGATCGGTCGAGGTGATCTCCGGATGATCGAGGCTTTCCAGAACGTATTCCGGATCCCGGAACTGCGGCGGCGCATCATCTTCACCCTCAGTCTGCTCGCGGTGTACCGGATCGGCGGCCAGATCCCGACGCCGGGCATCGACCACGAGGTGTTGAGCGCCTTCTTCAGCCAGATGGGCGGGACCATATTCGGGCTGTACAACATGTTCGTGGGCGGCGCGTTCGAGCGCGCGACCATCTTCGCCCTCGGCGTGATGCCCTATATCAGTTCGTCCATTATCCTGCAGTTGCTGGGGTCCATGTGGCCGTACCTGCAGAAACTCCAGAAGGAGGGACAGGAAGGACAGAAGAAGATCAACCAGTACACGCGCTACGGCACCGTCGTGCTGTCGCTGGTACAGGCGCTCGGCATCAGCTACTGGCTCCAGGACATCCGAGACGAGGTGGGCCGCTCCGCCGTCATCGATCCCGGGGCGGGATTCATCTTCGTGACGGTCGTTACGATGACGACCGGCACCATATTCCTGATGTGGCTGGGCGAGCAGATCCAGGAACGGGGCATCGGGAACGGCATCTCGCTGATCATCTTCGTCGGCATCATCGCCCAGTTCCCCATCGCGGTCAAGAGCGAGATCGACGCGGTGATGAACGGGCTGCGCAGCGGTCTCGTCGAGATCTTCATCGTGGCCGTGTGGGTCCTGATCATCGCCTCGGTGGTGCTGATCACGCAGGGACAGCGCAGGATCACGGTACAGTACCCGCGGCGCGTGGTCGGCCGCAAGGTGTACGGCGGGCAGAGCACGCACCTGCCGCTGCGCGTCAACGCCGCCGGCGTGATGCCTATCATCTTCGCCCAGTCGATCATGTTCGTGCCGGGCACGTTTTCGAGCTTCTTCCCGAACATGGCCGTGTTCCAGACCATGGTGGAGTGGTTTCAGCCCGGCGCCTTCATCTACAACGCGATGTACGGACTGTTGATCGTATTCTTCACGTACTTCTATACATCCATCATATTCAACCCCGTGGACGTGGCGGACAACATGAAGCGCGTCGGCGGATTCATCCCGGGGATCCGGCCCGGAAAAAGAACGGCGGACTATCTCGATCACATTCTGACACGCATTACGTTGCCCGGCTCGGTGTTTCTGGCGATCATCGCCATCGTGCCGTTTCTCATCATCCGAAGCATGAACGTCTCACTGAGCGCGTCTTCGTTCTTCGGCGGCACCGCGCTGCTGATCGTGGTGGGCGTCGCCCTGGACACGCTCCAGCAAATCGAGTCGCATCTCGTGTCCCGCCACTACGAGGGATTCATGAAACGCGGCCGCGTACGCGGCCGGGCGGGCTAGGCTTCGGAACCTTTGTGCCAGGCGTCTTGCGGCCGGCTTGGCCGGCCCGGCGTCCGGGCGCCAGGTAAGCAGGTTATGCGACTGATACTACTCGGAGTACCGGGGGCGGGAAAAGGCGAGCAGGCAACGAGGCTGTCGGGGAAATTCAGCATTCCGCACGTTTCAACGGGCGAACTGTTGCGGCGGGAGATGGAGGAAGGGACCAAGGTCGGGCGCAGGATATCGGAATTCGTGAACCGGGGCGAACTGGTTTCCGATGCCGTGACGCAGGCCATATTGGAAAACCGATTGCGCGAGGCCGATTGCGCGGCCGGGTTCATTCTGGACGGCTTCCCCAGAAACCTGAACCAGGCCGACTTCCTGCAAGCGGCGCTGGAGCGCATGAGCGCTCCCGTGGACGTGGTGCTCAACATCGAGGTGCCCGACGGTACGGTGATCGACCGCCTGGCCATGAGGAACCGGTTGGACGATGCGCCGGAGACCATACGCCACCGGCTGAAAGTCTACCGAAAGGTTACGGCGCCGCTCGTCGATTACTACGACAGGGCGGGCATGCTGAAACGGATCGACGGCGATGGTACGCCGGAGGAAGTAACGCAACGCATACTGACGTGCCTGGCCCGCAAGGCGTAAGCCGGGCCGGAAACCGACCATGGCCGCCTTAAGCAGCAAGACGCGGCCAAACGGTGAGAGGTTGAAACCCATGCCGAAAGAACCCCCTGTACAGGTGGAAGGTACGGTGGTGGAGCCTTTGCCCAATGCGTCGTTTCGCGTTGAACTGGAAAACGGCCACAGGGTACTGGCCCATATATCCGGCAAAGTACGCATGAACTTCATAAAGATCCTGCCGGGTGACAAGGTCATGGTGGAACTGTCGCCCTACGATCTGACACGCGGCCGGATTACCTATCGTTACAAGTAAGCCCGGGCAAGGCTGCATCCGGGCAAGGCTGCATCCGGGGCACGGTAACGACAGGGAACCCGGCGCAAGCGGAAACGAACCGTAACACGAGGACCGGAAGATGAAAGTACGCGCTTCGGTAAAAAAAATCTGTGAACACTGCAAGGTCATCCGCCGCAGGGGCGTCGTGCGAGTGCTCTGTCGCAACCCGCGCCACAAGCAGCGGCAGGGATAGCAACGACTGAGTTGCCAAGGAGGGCAAGGTGGCACGTATCGCCGGAATCGATCTGCCCCGCGACAAGCGCGTGGAGATCGGTATCACCTACATTTTCGGAATCGGACTGACAACCGCCCGCAAGGTGCTCGACGCGACCGGCATCGATCCGGAAACCCGCGTCCGGGACCTGACCGACCGGGAGATCACGAAGCTCCGCCAGAGCATCGAAAACGATTACCAGGTCGAGGGCGCGCTGCGCGGCGACATCACGTTCAACATAAGGCGACTGATGGACATCGGCTGTTACCGGGGCCTGCGCCACCGCCGCGGGCTGCCCGTGCGGGGACAGCGGACCCGGACGAATTCCCGAATACGCAAGGGACCGCGGCGCACCATCGGTGCGAAGCGCAAGAAGACGTAGCGAGTAACTTTAAACCGTGGAGGTAGAAGGTTGGCTAATGCAAGACGAAGCCGCGCCCGGAGACGAGACCGGCATGTGGACTCCATAGGCGTGGCCCATATCAAGGCGACGTTCAACAATACGATCGTTACCCTCGCCGATCTGCAGGGACACACGATCAGCTGGTCGAGCGGCGGCAAGGGAGGCACGTTCCGCAACTCACGGAAGAGTACGCCGTTTGCCGCGCAGATCGCCGCGGAAGCCGCGGCCAAGGAAGCCATCGAACTGGGACTGAAGCGCGTCGAGGTCTGGGTGAAGGGACCCGGCGCCGGCCGCGAATCGGCCATTCGTGCCCTGCAGGCCGCGGGCCTCGAGATTTCCGCCATCAAGGACGTAACACCTATTCCCCACAACGGATGCCGGCCTCCGAAAAGACGTCGCGTCTGATCGTGAATCAACGGGCGGACGCCGGGGCCTTTAGTGGTCCGACTGGCGCAGGCCGCCCGGTTCGAGCGTAATAGGAGAAAACATGTCTCGTTATACGGACGCCAACTGTCGTATCTGCCGACGGGAAGGCGTGAAGTTGTTCCTGAAAGGCGATCGGTGCTTTTCCGAGAAATGCGCGGTGGACCGCCGCGCTTTCCCGCCGGGCCAGCATGGTTCCGTCGGGCGCAGGAAACCCACGGAATACGGGCTTCGCCTGCGTGAAAAGCAGAAGACGCGCAAGACGTACGGAATCGGCGAAGGACAGTTCCGTTCGTACTTCGTGAAGGCGGCCCGGACCAAGGGCAATACGGGCGAACGCCTCCTGCAGCTGCTCGAAACCCGGCTGGACAATATCGTGTACCGCCTCGGTTTCGCGCCGTCGCGCAAAGCGGCCCGCCAGTTGGTCCGCCATCGCCACATCGTGGTGAACGACCGCATTGTCAATATCCCCTCGTACATCGTCCGTACGGGTGAAACCATACAGGTCAAGGAGAAGAGCCGCCAACTCGACTGCATTCACGCTTCCTTAAGCGCCGCGAACCAGCGGCCGGCGGTAAACTGGCTGGACCTGGACAAGACCACGCTGGCCGGACGGTTGCTGGAAGCCCCCGTCCGGGAGAACATACCGACACCTGTACAGGAACAGTTGATCATCGAGTTGTATTCGAAGTAGGGCCGTGACACTGCCATCCACGTGTTCACTCGAAGCGCGCGACGAGGGGCAACATACGCTATGAAATTAAAGAATTTCCAGATGCCGAGAGGCGTCTTAGTCGAAGACGATACAGTAACCGATGGCTACACCAGGTTCGTTATCGAGCCGCTGGAGCGGGGATTCGGGACGACGATCGGCAACTCCATCCGCAGGGTCCTGCTTTCCTCCCTGCCCGGAGCGGCCGTGGTCGGCGTCCGGATCGACGGCGTCGCCCACGAGTTCTCCACGATGCCTGCCGTGGTGGAAGACGTGGCCGAGATCATCCTGAACCTCAAGGAACTGCGGCTCATCCTGCACAGCGACGAGCCCAAGACGCTGATGCTCGAAGCGGAAGGCAAGGGCGACGTTACCGCCGAAGACATTCAGACGGACGCCGACGTGGAGATTCTCAATCCGGATCTTCATGTCGCGTCCCTGGACGAGGGCGGACAGTTGCGCATGGAGATCCATGTCGACAGCGGGCGGGGCTACGTGATCGCCGAGCAGAACAAGATGCCGGACCAGCCCATCGGCGTGATCCCCATGGACGCCATGTTCTCCCCGGTAACGCGCGTGAATTTCCAGGTGGAGAACACGCGGATCGGCCAGCGCACGGACTACGACCGGCTCGTGCTGGAAATCTGGACCGACGCCAGCGTGGGTCCCCAGGACGCCCTGTCCACCGCGTCCCAGATCCTTCGGAACCACCTCCAGCTGTTCATCTCCATAGACGACCAGTTCATCTCCGAGCCCGAAGAGGAAGTGGACGAGAAGGCCGAAGAGATCAAGAGGCTGCTGCAGATGAACGTGGAGGAACTGGAACTTTCCGTCCGCTCCAGCAATTGCCTTCGCGCGGCGGACATCAAGACGCTGGCGGACCTGGTGCAGAAGAGCGAGACCGAAATGCTGAAATACCGGAACTTCGGCCGCAAGTCGCTGACCGAGCTGAGCCAGATCCTCCAGGAGATGGAACTTGGATTCGGCATGGATATCGAAGAGTACGTCGAAGTCGAAGCGGAAAACACGTAATCGAATGACCTGCCCGCAGGTCATTCCGGCAGTCTGGACAGGAGCATAAGGAATGCGACATCGAAAGCAGGGGCGCGGTCTCAGCCGCTCTCCCAGCCACCGCAAGGCGATGTTGAGCAATCTGGCCACATCGGTGCTGGACACGGAACGCGTGCAGACCACCACGGCGAAGGCCAAGGAAGTGCGCCGCCTCGTGGAAAGGCTCATCACCTTCGGCAAACGCAGAGACCTGCACGCCCGGCGGCAGGTGCTCCGGGTCATCCGCAACGAATCCGTGGTCGCGAAGCTGTTCGGTCCGCTGGCCGACCGCTACGCCGACCGGCCCGGTGGATACACGCGCATCGTACGTGTCGGGCACCGGCAGGGGGACGCCGCCGACATGTCGATACTCGAGTTGATCGACCGGGAAGGACCGGCGGAGGACCAGGCCGACGAGAAGACCGAAGAGAAAGCGGAAGAAACGAAGGAAGAGACGACGGAGGAGGAAGAGACCGGCTGAAAGGCCCGCGGTGAAAAACTCCCAATCGTTTTAGAACAGAAAAAGGCGGCAACCCGGTGCGGTTGCCGCCTTTTTCGTTGTGGGACGCGAGACGCGCCAACGCCCGCCAACGCCCGCGCGGCGCCAATTACTGGTCGTCGTCCTGTTCCTCGGGCATGAGCACGAACTCGGGATAAGCCTCGATGCCGAGTTCCGCCACGTCCTGCCCGAGCCGTTCGACCTGGCTCGTCACCCGGACGGTCATGACCACGTCGATCAGCTTCCAGAGCACCCAGGAGACCAGGAAGACGAAGGCGCCGATCGCGAGGATGCCGATCAATTGGACACCGACGTTTCCGCCGCTCACGATGCACACCGCCAGCGTACCCCAGATGCCCGCGAAGAGGTGGGCCGGCACGGCGCCGACCACGTCGTCGATCTTCACCGATTCAAGTAGTTTCATGCCGACCGTGCAGATGACGCCGCCGATCGCCCCGATGATGATGGCCCAGTAGTGCTGGACCATGTCGGGGCCCGCGGTGATCGAGACCAGGCCCGCGATGGCGCCGTTCAGACAGGCGAAGAGATCGGTGCGGCCGAAGACGGGCCGCGCACAGAAGAGCGCCATGAGCGCGCCGGCCGCGGCGGCCAGGTTAGTATTCACCAGCACGTGGCTCATGGCCACGGCGTCCAGGGGGCTGCCCAGGGCCAGCTGCGAACCGCCGTTGAACCCGAACCAGCCGAGCCAGAGGATGAAGACGCCCAGGGTCACCACCAGCACGTTGGAAGGCGGCGTGGGCTTGACCGAACCGTCCTTGCGGTACTTGCCGAGCCTGGGCCCGACGACGATCAGGCCGGCCAGGGCCGCCCATCCGCCCGTACTGTGGACGATGGTGGAGCCTGCGAAGTCCTTGAATCCCAGCTGGCTGAGCCATCCCTCGCCCCAGGTCCATGCGCCGACGACAGGGTAGATGACCCCGGTGAGGACGAGGACGAAGATAAAGAACGACCAGATCTTGACTCTTTCCGCCAGCGCGCCCGAGACGATGGACGCGGCCGTGGCAACGAAAACCATCTGGAAGAACCAGTCCGACATGGTGGAATAGCCCAGCGCGATCACTTCGGCGGCGGCGCTCTCCGTTCCGTTGACCAGGGCGATCTCGTCCGTCGTCGGACCGTAGCCGATCGAGAAGGATCCGATGTAGCTCCCCACGTCGACGTACATGAGATTGTAGCCGATGAAGTAGTAGGCGATCCCGGCGATGGAGTAGAGGCCGATGTTCTTCAGGCAGATCATGGAGGCGTTCTTGGTCCGCACGGAACCCGATTCCAGCATGGTGAATCCGGCGCACATCCACATCACCAGGGCGCCCCAGAGCATGAACGATATGGTGTTGAACACGAACTGGTCCGGCGCCTCGACGGCAGTGCTTTCGTGCTCGGCCAGGGCGTACGCGGTCCCGGCGCCGCAAACCACGGCGGTCAGCACGGCCAGCAGTTTCAGCGCCGGCATACCGCGAGGCCTGCGTGTAACGAGGAATTCGTAGAATGCACTCATGGTGTGATCTCCCGGCTGACACCGATGATGGCGGGTGAAAAGGTGATGAACAGCGATGTGGATTGGTCTCGTAGAATGTCGAGATATTCTACAAGGATCAAACTGTTTCGTCAAGATAGATAAAACGCAATCATCTGAGACCGTAGTACGCTTCCATGCCGGCCAGGAACTCGGTCTGCCCCCCGTAACTGGGATGGCGCACCTTCACGACCTTTGCCGGTCCCGCGAGCCTTCGCGCCGCCTTTTCCGCGTCGTTACCGACGGCGATGATAGCGGCCGGTTCCAGCATGTGGATCAGTTGCTCGAGCAGGTGTTGACCGGAACGGCGTTCCACGGCGACATGGGATCGATTGCTGAAGGGATGGTCCGGCTGGTGGGGATGGAAGGGGAAGACGTTCCAGAGGAAGACCGTCGCCCCGATGCGGGACAATACGTTCCACACGACACTGGCCGAGCGTTCCCTGACCACGGCGTCCCCCGTCGGACGCCGCAACGTCAATCCCCACCTGAGGGCGTGTTCGTCCAGATGCGCGTCGTCGGTGAACGCCAGGCCGGTTCGCCGGCCGCCCCGGTAACTGTAGTCCCGACCGATCCACAGGGCGTCCACGCGCCGTCCGGCCGCGGCTTCAAGCACAGACAGAAGGTTCACGGACCGCCGTTCGGGGGCGTCTTCCCGATCGTGAACCGGGCAGCGATCCGTATACGGGTTGAATACATGATCGAACTCGAGTTGCTGGAGGTCTTCGACGAACGATGAAGGGGTCATGGTGACGAAAGGATGGTTCTACTATTCCATTACAAAGAACAACGAAGTCCGTTATTCCATTTTAGGCCGTAATTTAGAGTAACAGCCAGTGATACGCAGGTCAAATCATCTGCACCGAGTCCAATAAGGCTCCTCGCGTTCATTACGGGTGATGCACGCACCCGTTGAAACGGGGAGCCTTTCTCATTCGCCCCGTTTTTCCAATCCCTGTTGTACCACCCCTCCACTGACTCATATCCCGGCACGAAATTTCGCGTAGCGCCCGATTTCATCGGCTTCAAGCGAGTAATCAGCCAGCCACTTGCTAATGCTCGACTTATTCATATTTAAGACGAAAGAACCCAATTTCGGCCTGTAATCTGAACAGTCTTGAAGTCAGTAATTCGCAGTCTTGAGTCTGGCAATTTAGTCAACCGATCCATTCGCGGGAAAGGAGGCGATATAGGTCAGTTTCATATCTTCGTCATTCCTTTTAGTAGTGTTTCCATAAACGGGAGAACACAATGCATTACCTCATAATTGCTGTATTGGCCTTCGGCTTGTCCCTGATGGGATGCGAAGGTAAGACAGGTCCGGCTGGCCCCACGGGTGCCGCTGGTGTGGCGGGGCCGGCAGGTCCGGCGGGCCCGCAGGGTTCGACCGGTCCGCAAGGTCCGGCGGGTGCTGATGGGGCTCCGGGTGAGACTGGTCCGGCTGTGGCGGGGGGTGGGG
>VXWP01000065.1:0-16971 GCA_009835325.1 Gemmatimonadota bacterium
CGAGTACGTCATCCGCCAGGTTGTTTTTAATGATATGGTGGCCACCTAGATCTTCACCCATTTCAACCGCATCCGGCTCCAGGAGGAGAAGGAACCGGTCGGCAACATCAAGAACAACATCATCCTGATCGGCCCGACCGGGGTGGGGAAGACCTACCTCATCAAGCTCATCGCCAGCCGGATCGGCGTGCCCTTCGTCAAGGGCGACGCCACGCGGTTCAGCGAGACAGGCTACGTGGGCGGGGATGTGGACGAGCTGGTCCGCTCGCTGGTCCACGAGGCCGACGGCAACATCAAGCTGGCGGAACACGGCATCATCTACATCGACGAGATCGACAAGATCGCCTCGTCGGGCAACATCGTGGGTCCCGACGTGTCGCGGACCGGGGTGCAGCGCACGCTCCTCAAGCTGATGGAGGAGACGGACGTGGACCTGCAGGCGCCCCACGACCTGACGTCCCAGATGGAGAACGCCCTCCAGTTCCAGAAGACGGGCAAGGTGGAAAGGAAACGCATCAACACGCGGAACATCCTCTTCATCGTCAGCGGGGCCTTCGCCAACCTGGAAGAGATCATCAAGAAGCGCATGAGCGTGCAGACGATGGGCTTCGAGCAGGGCGACGGCGCGGAAACGCCCGATGACGGCGAATGGCTGCCGCACGTAACCGCGGAAGACCTGATCAAGTACGGATTCGAGTCGGAATTCATCGGACGGCTGCCGGTGACCGCAGTGCTGCACAAGCTCAGCGTCGACGACCTGTTCCAGATCCTCCGGAACCCGAACAGCCCGGTCATCATCGCCAAGAAACTGGACTTCAAGGCCTACGGCATCGACGTGGACTTCGACGAGAAGTCCCTACGCCTGATCGCCGAGCAGGCCCACCAGTCAGGCACGGGCGCCCGCGGCCTCATCGGCGCGATGGAGCGGATCCTGATCCGGTTCGAGAAGAAACTCCCGTCCAGCACGGTGAAGCAGTTCAGCGTGACGGCCGAAGTGGTGGAACACCCGGAAAGCGAACTCGAACGGATCCTCGCGGAAGCGCCGCCCGAACCGGCCGAACTGGTGCAGGTGTACTACGCGGAACACGACATCACGCTCACGCTGGACGAAGCCGCGGCCACCGCGCTGGAAGACCTGGCGGCGCAACAGGGCCGGACCACTGAAGATATGGGGATGGAACTGTTCAAGGATTACGTCCACGGCCTGAAGTTGATCCAGGCCAGGGAACTGAAGATCACCAAGGCAGCGATCGAGAACCCCGGCGCGTACCTGGACCGCCTGATCAAGAAGTTCTACGAAAACCAACCCAAGACGACCTGACGATCATCCACCCGAATCACCGCCCATGATCCCGGTAGCACTCACCATCGCGGGTTCCGACTCCGGAGGCGGCGCCGGCATCCAGGCGGACCTCAAGACGTTCTCGGCCAACGGCGTGTACGGCATGTCGGCCGTAACGTCGGTCACCGCCCAGAACACCCTCGGCGTGCAGGCCGTCTTCAACCTGCCGCCCGAGGTGGTGACGGCGCAGATCGATTCCGTCCTCTCGGATATCGGCGCCGGGGCCATCAAGACGGGCATGCTGGCCAACGCGGAGATCATCGCCGCCGTGGCCGACGCGCTGCGGGCGTATCCAGACATTCCCCTCGTCGTGGACCCGGTGATGATCGCCAAGAGCGGCGACGCGCTGCTTGAGCCGGAGGCGGTATCCACGCTGATCGAAGGGCTCTTCCCCCTCGCCACCGTCGTCACGCCGAACCTGGACGAGGCGAAGGCGCTGACGGGCATCGAGGCGTCGGACGTGGACGGGATGATGGATATCGCCCGGAAGCTCTTCGAAATGGGGCCGCGCCAAGTGGTCGTCAAGGGCGGGCACCTCGAGGGGCCGGCGGTCGACGTATTGTTCGACGGAGCGGAGTTCCGGACCTTCGAGGCAGAACGTGTCGACACCCGGAGCACCCACGGGACGGGGTGCACCTTCGCGTCCGCCATTGCCGCCGGACTGGCCAAAGGGGCCGGGGTGGCCGAAGCCGTGGCGTCCGCGAAGGCCTACCTCACCGGGGCCCTGCGACACGCCGAACCCCTGGGTGGGGGGCACGGGCCGGTCCATCATTTTCACGAACTCTACCGCGACGCCGATCGCCTCTCGGTCCTGGACCAGTTAACGGCCGCGGCGCGGCGTCTAGAAAGCGCCCACGCGGGGGACCTCGTCCCCGAAGTGCAGTGCAACCTGGGCATGGGACTGGCCGGCGCGCAGTCGGCGGACGACGTGGCCGCCTTCCCCGGCCGGCTCATCCGCGTGCGCCGGGATATCCGCTCCGTGGCGCCGCCCGAGTTCGGGGCGTCCTCCCACGTGGCCCGGATCATCCTCACCGCCATGCGGAAGGACCCGTCCAAAAGGTCGGTGATGAACATCCGGTACGACGATTCGATTCTCGGCGCCTGCCGGGGACTGGGACTCTCGGTCGCCTCCTTCGACCGGCACGAGGAGCCGCTCGAATCCAAAAGGCGGGAAGGTTCGACGTTAGAGTGGGGAACGGCCCGGGTCATCGAGAAGCAGGGCTTCGTGCCGGATATCGTCTATGACCTGGGGGACGAGGGGAAGGAACCCATGATCCGGGTCATCGCCGAGACCCCGGAGCGGGTCGGGGATATCGCGCTGGCCGTGCTGGAAAAGTCCCGGGGCAAGTAGGCCGGTCAATACCCCAGTTTGCGCAGGTAGGCGCGTTCCAGCTTCATCTTCTCTGTATCGGGCAGATCCGACTGGCTGGGACACACGGTCACCCACCGGTCGTAACCGATTTCCTCCAGCGCCTTCATGGCGGCGCCGAAGTCGAGCAGCCCGCCGTCTCCGAGCTCGACGAAGCGATAGTCCTTGTAATCCTGCAGGTGCACGTACACCAGCCGATCCCTGAAGTCCCGGATGGACTGGGCGGGATCGTAGTGCCAGAAGGCCGAATGGGAGACGTCGATGCAGAGCTGCGCCCGCTTCATCAGGCGCATGAGCAGTTCCCATTCCTCGCGGGAATCGACCGTGGTGCTGGTATGGATGTGGTAGCACACGTCCAGGTCGTACTGCGATGCGTAGTCGGCGAATTCATCCGACAGATCCGCCAGGGCCCTGATGTCGTCCGGGGTAGAGGTGCGGCCGTAGGGCCGGTTGGCACCCATGAACATGAAGGTGTCCGCCTCCACGTCGGCGGCGAAGTCTATGCGGCGCTTGTTCCGCTCCTTCATCTCGTGACTGCCGTCGATCGTAATGCCGGTTCCGGTGACCACGGCGACCGGAACGCCCGCACGGTCCGAAATGGTCTTCACCCGTTTGGCCGACCCCAGCCAGTCCAGCGACTGCCGGATCTCCCATCCGTCCCAGCCGGTTTCCTTCAACTGCCCGAGGATTTCATCCAGGTCCGGGGTCTGCCACCGCAGTCCGCTGAATCCCAGTTTGAACTTCAAAGCGGGCTCCTTTACGCTACGCCTTTATCTACGCTTAGCCTTTATCCGGCCACTTCACCCGAAATGGCGATCTTGCGGACCTCTTCGCCGTCGAGCCGGTAGTTGGTCGACAGCGCGTCGATCGCCTCGCCGACCCGGCTCAGCGGCAGGGTGTGGGAGACCATTTCCTCGAAGGGATAGCGGCCCGATTCGAGGATGGGCAGGCCGCGCACGAAATGCGTGATGGTGCTGGCCCAGACCCCGACGAGGGTGATGTGGCGGAACACGAAGTGGTTGAAAGGGTTCATGGAAACGTCGCCCGCGTCGGTGAAATGACCGCCTTCCACGTAGGTCCCTCCCCGCCGGAGCATTTCCACGCCCTCCGGGATGGCCGGCGGCACGCCCGTGCACTCGAAGACCACGTCGGCGCCGTAACCGCCCGGCGTCTCCGCCTTGACCGCTTCGATGCGATCCTGCGCGTCCGGCACTTTCTCGATGTTGATGGTCACGTCGGCGCCGAAGGCCTTCGCCAGTTCCAGGCGCGATGCGGGCGCCCCGACCACGATGGTGCGGTGCGCGCCGGCCTCGATGGCCGCGGCCAGGCTGAAGAGTCCGATGGCGCCGGCGCCCTGGATGACCGCGGTGGACCCGAGTTTCATCTGGGCTTTTTCGGCGAAGTGCAAGCCGACGGTGAAGGGTTCGAGCAGTACCGCGACCTCGGGCGGACTCTGGACCTTGAGGAACTTGCTGCGGGGGATGTTCAGCAGCACGTATTCCGCGTACCCGCCCTGGAAGTGGGGCTTGATGTCGGCGTAGGGCCGGAATCCGTAGGCCAGCACATTCGGACAGAGCCCGGGCTCCCGGACCACCGCGCAGAAATAGCAGGTCCCGCACTGCTGCCCCGGGATGATGGCGATGAGATCGCCCTCCCGGACCGGCTTTTCCATAGCGTCCGAGTCGACGCCCGATCCCAGCTTCTCGATGACGCCCACGATCTCATGGCCCAGCACGAGCGGGAAGGCCTTGCGCCGCGCGTGGCCTTGATAGACGTGCACGTCCGTGCCGCAGACGCCGCACATGGACTGCCTTACTAGCACCTCTCCGGGACCGGGTTCGGGGACCACCGCCTCGCCGACGGTGAACGTGCCCTTTTCCCCGCTCAGGATCGCCGCTCTTCCCGTTCGCGCCATTCAGCCTCCAGGGTTTAGCCGTTGAAGCGTCGTTCCGCTTCCGCCCAGTCCACCACGTTCCACCAGGCCTCGATGTAGGCGGGACGCAGGTTCTGGTAATTCAGGTAGTAGGCGTGTTCCCAGACGTCAAGTCCCAGGATGGCCGTCTTGCCTTCCATGGTCGGGCTGTCCTGGTTGGCCGTGGAGTAGACCTCGAGATTGCCGGAACCGTCCTTTGCGAGCCATGCCCAGCCGGATCCGAAGCGCGTCGCGCCCGCGGCCGCGAACTGCTCCTTCATCGCGTCGAGACCGCCGAAGGTACTGTCGATCGCCGCGGCCAGGTTGCCCGTGGGATTCCCGCCGCCGCTGCCGCTCATGATCGTCCAGAACTGCGTGTGGTTGGCGTGGCCGCCGCCATTGTTGCGCACGGCGGTCTTGATGGCGTCCGGCACGATGGCGCAGTTGTCCGCCAGCAGTTCGTCCAGGCTCTTGCCGGCCAGGTCGCCGTGGTCCGCCAGGGCGTTGTTCAGGTTGGTGATGTAGGTGTTGTGGTGCTTGCCGTGATGGATTTCCATGGTGCGCGCGTCGATGTGGGGCTCGAGCGCGTCATGGGCATAGGGCAGATCGGGCAGCGTGAATGACATGGTACTCTCCTTTGGGGATGGATCCGCACAACTGTTGAGAATCGCGGTGCCGGCCATTCCGGCCAGGGCGCCGCCTGCTATTTTCCCGATGAAACTCCGGCGCGAAAGGCCGGAGCCGACACTTTCCGTTTCCGCGTTCACATCCGCGTCGGGGATCGAATGTGCTTTCGGATCGATTGGTTTCATTTTTGAGCCTTTCCCTGTGCTTGTCAGTCGCTACGCCGGCGGTTCGACCCCGGATCGGGGAACGCGCGCGTCGGCCCGAAATCCGGGCCCGGCATGGCTACGCCGTCGCCACAACGTCTCCGAACAGCGTGAAGGGCGTGGATCCGTTCACGCGCACGGGCACGATCATGTTGGATTCGATGCCCTCCCGCATCGGAAACACGACGGTCTTGAAACCGTCCGTCTTGCCGAAGAGCTTGTCGGCGTCCCGCCTGGATGTTCCTTCGACGAGCACGTTCACGGTCTCTCCCCGGTACGCGCGGTTCCGGGATTCGGAGATCGCCTTCTGCATCTCGATGACGGCCGTCAGGCGCCGACCCTTCACTTCTTCCGGCACGTCGTCGGCCAGGCGTTTGTGGGATGCGGTCCCGGGCCGGGGTGAATACTTGAACATGAAGGCGCTGTCGAACCGCACGGTCCGCATCATCTCGCAGGTCGCCTCGTATTCCGCTTCCGTTTCCCCGCAGAAGCCCACGATGATATCCGTCGTCAATGCGATCCGGGGCATGCGCTCCCGAAGCCGCCGGACGACGTCGAGAAACACCTCCGGGGTATAGTCCCTGCGCATGCGGGACAGGGTCGCCTGCGCACCGGACTGCAGCGGAAGGTGCGTGTGGGGACAGATCTTCGGGGAAGCCGCCATGACCTCGATCAACCGGTCCGGGAAATGCGACGGATGGGGCGAAGTGAACCGGATGCGCTCGATGCCGTCGACTTCCGCCGTCCGGGTAAGCAGGTCCGCGAAATCCACCTCGCCGTCCTGGTACTTGTTCACGGTCTGCCCGAGCAGGGTCACTTCCCGGTAGCCTTCCGCCGCGAGGCGTTCGACCTGGCGGATCACTTCGCCGTGGGGCGTGCTGCGCTCCCGGCCACGCACGAAGGGCACGATGCAGAATGAGCACATCTTGTCGCATCCGCGCATGATCGTGACCCAGCCGTTTACACCGGCTTCCCTGACGGGGTCGATGTCGAGATAGTGCTCCGCACGGTCCCAGGTCAGGCTCAGCGCCGGTTCGCTTTCCGCATCCAGCGCGCGGAGCATGGCCGGCAGGCGCCGGTAGCTGTCGGGTCCCGCGACCAGGTCGATGTAGGGTGCGCGCTCGATGATCCGGTCGCCGAGGTGCTGGGACATGCACCCGCAGAGCCCCAGGATCAGGTCGGGGTTGGCCGTCTTGAACCGGTTCAGTTCGGACATGCGCCCGATTACCCGCTGCTCCGCGTTCTCGCGGATGGCGCAGGTATTCACCAGGATCACGTCGGCCCGGTCGACCCGGTCGGTGACCCGGTAGCCCTCGCGGGCGAGCAGCCCCACGATCAGCTCGGAGTCCGCCTTGTTCATCTGGCAGCCGTAGGTCTCCACGTACAGGGACCGCGCCTCTGCCGCGGGAGGCGCCGAGGACGGCTCGAGAACCGTGCTGTCCGTGCTGTCCATGCTTTCCAGGTTGACCAGGCTGTCCATGCTGACCGCCACCATGCATCCCCGTGTGATTTCGTGTTTTTTAAGATTCCGCTAATCTATAATTGCGGCTTGGTACCGTCAATCAAAAACATGCCCTGCGCGGCGTATCCGGCGCCTGAGTTGTTCCAGTCCTTCGCGGACTTCGTCGCGGGGCAGTCCGCCCCGTTCCAGGCGGTCGTCCTCCGCGGATTCGAGTCGTTCGTAGAACGCCATTCCGAGCCGGGCGAATTCGGGCTCGGCCGGGTGATCGTCCATGGCGTGAAACAGGATGTCCTCGGCGCTGGCGAACCGGCCGTACCGTTCGTAGTAGGTGAACAGCAGCATCGAAGTCGACACGGGCAGTTCCTCGTTCTCGAGGAGACCGAGCAGCTCGCCGATCGCTTCGTGGGGATCCGTTACGAGACCGGTGGTGCTGATGTCTTCGCTGATCCAGCGAAAGTCCTCCGTGCCGATGGACGGCTCCACGGCGATTTCCAGGTAGCAGTTGAGGGCCTTCAGGTACAGTCGGCGGCCGTCCTCCTCCTGCCCGTCCGCCAGGGCCAGCGTTCCGTCCTCCTTGAACAGCCGCGCGGCCATGAGGGCGGTGTCCACGGCCCCGCCGCTCCGTTTCATCAGCATGGAGAGCAGGGTGCGTTCCGACAGCGCCATGACAGACGCCGTCGACAGGCCGAAGATGTCCTCCCAGGTCTGGGTGATGATCGAACGCGCCCGGTGAGTGTCCTGGTCGCGGCGCGCCCGGATCAACAGGATCAGCGCATCGATGAAAACGCGGATCGTCCTCATGATGTAATCCTGTCTGAACATCGAACGGGCCCTCACGCGATGGAAGCTAAGGAAGGAATCACGTCGTATTCGGGGTATGGCTGGAATGCCGACGAAACAGGGGAGACGCCCGGAGGACGCGGCGGAACGGATAGGCGGCACAGATAAAAAAATGGCAGGGAATGTACGAAGCCCCTGCCTCTCTTTTACTGTTTAACGGTCGTAATGGATCAGCAGCCGTTTTCCGACCGGATGTACTGCATGGGATTGACGCGCCTGTGGTCCTTGTGAACCTCGTAGTGCAGGTGGTTTCCGGTGGTTCTCCCCGTCATGCCCACCCGTCCGATGATATCGCCGCGCTTCAGTTCCTCGCCCTTCTTCACCAGGATGGCGGAAAGATGGCCGAAGCGGGTCTTGTATCCGTTCAGGTGGTCCACGTCGAGGTACAGGCCGTAGCGGGGGTCCACGCCGGTCCTGGCCACGACGCCGCCGGCCGGCGACTTGACCGGGGTCCCGGGGGCCGCGGCGATATCGATCCCGTGGTGCATGGTGTAGAGACCGGTGAAGGGGTCGGTCCGCAGGCCGTACCGGCTGGTAATCACACCGGTCGCCGGAGTGATCGAGGGAACGAACTGCCAACGGTCGTCGACCTCTCGGATATGCTGCTCGATATCCTCCATGCTCCTGAGCGAAAGACTCGATCTGCGGCGGGAGTTCTCCATCTCGGAGTGCAGCCTGGTAGCCCGGTAGTAGGGCGAATCGGGCGCGAATCCCGGATCCGGCGACGGGGCCGGTCCACCCACACCCACCTGGCGGATATCCGGATGGATGCTCGGAAGTCCCGCGATGAGCCGGGCGGTCTCTTCCGATGCGATGAGCGATTCCAGCCTGGCCTTGTTCGTCTGGCTGGACTGCTCCAGGATCCTGATCTCTTCGTGCATGCTGCCGTGTCGGTGTTCGGCGAGCCATGACCGCGCACCGGCATACAAGACACCCGTTACCATGAGCAGCGTGCCCAGCATGACGGCGACTGGCAGTCCGGATATCCGAACCGTTCTATCCCCGAAATGCAAGACCAGCAGCCCGGTCGGCATTCGGCGTTTTATCAAAACTTAAATTCCTGAAACTATTGTCTGGCGAAATAGTTGCCAAACAAATCTTAGTCTATGCGATTAAACCACTTATCGCGACTATATGTGACCTAAAATGCAGCGTAATGCGCCGCGTGTCAAACTTTTTTTGAGGAATTTCCGTCAACCGGAGGCCGGCTCACAGGCCCCTTTCCGGGAAGAACCAGGTCGACGGATCGAGGATTCGGCCTTCGTGGTGGACCTCGTAATGTATATGGTAGCCGCTGGTCTTTCCGGTCATTCCGACCATCCCGATGATCTCCCCGCGTTCCACCCGTTTCCGGCGTTCGACCAGCACTTCGGAAAGGTGGCCGTAACGCGTGACGTACCCGTTCTGATGATTGATATCCACGTACCTGCCGAGGCTCGCGTTCACGCCGGTCCGTGAGACCACGCCGTATGCCGTGGCCCGAACCGGATCGTCCTTGTTCGCGGCGATATCCAGTCCGCCGTGCACGCGCACCTCGTCGCTCAGCAGGTTACGCGACGTACCGAACGGTCTCGAAACCGGTCCCTGCACCGGCGAGATGATGGGGATTCCGCGCCAGTAGGCCTCGTCAGCCCTGGATGCCGCTTCGACGGACTGCAGGCTGGCCAGCTCCGCGCGGGTTTCGTCCAGTAACCGGTCGATCCGTCCGCCGATCCGGTCTATGGCCGCGGCGGGCGATTGTGTCCACTCGACGGATGCCTGGGCCGGCGGGGATTCTTCGGCGCCGGCAGCCGGGCCATGCGGAGCAAGCGGATCAGGCGCATTGGGGCCGTGGACGATCTTGTCGATATCCGCCGCGCGTTCCGACAGATTCTCAATCCGCGATTCGAGCGTACCGTCCAACTCATGCAGGGCGCTCAACTGCTCCCGCAGACGGTTGTTCTCCCGCTCCCGTTCCGTCAGGGCGCCGTCGTCGAACAAGGTCGTCAGGTAGGACGCACCGATATGCCAACCGACCAGCATCAGAAGCACAAGGACGGCGAGACCCGCCAGGACCGGAAGGAGGCCGTACTCCCGGGTTTCGTCCCGGGCATTGGCCGGTAAATGTATGAATGAAACGAACTTTCGTCGCAGCATGCCGTTCTCCGCGCCCCGGCGGCCGGTACGGCGCTGCCGCGGGCGGATATGCGGCGGGGTGACCGGGGTGGATCCCGCCGCGCCGGAGATGGGGATCGATCAGTTCAGATAGGCCCGAAGCTTCTGGCTCCTGGAGACGTGGCGAAGCCTGCGCAGCGCTTTTTCCTTGATCTGGCGCACGCGCTCCCTCGTGAGACTGAACCGCGTCCCGATCTCCTCGAGGGTATAGGATCTTTCCATGTTAATGCCGTAATACAACGCGATCACGGCCGCCTCCCGCTTGGTCAGGGACCCGAGCGCCCTGAAGATCTCATCTTTGAGCGCATCCACCATGAGCGCCTCGTCCGGCGCATCCTGGTCGTCGTCCTCGATGAGGTCCAGCAACCGGTTGTCTTCACCCGTCTTGAGCGGCGCGTCCAGCGACACGTGACGGCTCGCGATGCGCATCGTGTCCTTCACGTCGCCGGGATTCATGTCCAGCTCCTCGGCGATCTCCTCGGTGCTGGGCTCGCGCCCGAACTCCTGCTCGAATTCACTGGAAAGCCGGCCGATCTTGTGGAGCGTGCCGACCCGGCTCAACGGAAGCCGCACGATGCGGGACTGCTCGGCAAGCGCCTGGAGAATGGACTGCCGGATCCACCAGACCGCGTAGGAAATGAACTTGAAGCCCTTGGTCTCGTCGAACCGCTTGGCCGCCTTGATCAGCCCGATATTGCCTTCGTTGATCAGGTCGGACAGGGAAAGTCCCTGGTTCTGGTACTGCTTGGCCACACTCACCACGAACCGGAGATTGGAGGACGTCAGCTTCTCCAGCGCCTTCTGGTCGCCAGCCCGGACCGACCGGGCCAGTTCGGTTTCTTCTTCGGCCATCAGAAGCGGCACGTTGCCGATCTCCTGCAGGTAGAGGTCGAGAGACCGGTCTTCCGTCGCCGCCGTATTGGTTTTCGTTATCGTACTCACGTGCTGTGACAACTCCTGTTTATTCGTTTGACTTCGGGGCCGCTTCCGTCCCCACTTAACCGGAATCTCCCGCCCGATCGGACGTTTCTGGTGGTCCAGGCGGTCCGGTACACGCTGCCGTAAAACCGGCAAGTTTACTAACATACACAAAATTGCAAACTTGTCAATAAAAAACAGGTGGGCTGGGGTCGGCAGGGTACGCCGGACAGGGTCGCCGCGCCCGCTGGGCAGAGGTCGCCGCGTCAACCGGGCAGGGTCGCCGGATTAATTGGGCAGGGCCGCAAGGGTGCCCTGATCGTCGAATTCCAGTGGACCGCGGCGGTCCGTGATTTCGATGTCCTCCCGGCCGGCCAGTTCGTCGGATAATGCCTCGGAGACCGCGACGCGTCCGAGGGAAAGCGTGTTCCGGATGCGGACGGCACGTCCCTCGCCGGGCGGTTTCATACCGATGGTGGAGAAAGCGGCCTCGATGACTTCGCGGTCCGTGTCCAGGAACACGGGGATGCGGGATTTCTGCGGACTCATGCCCGTGATGGAATTTACGTAGGTATACTGGTGGTTGATCTTGTCCACCAGGCGGCGGGTGGTGAAATCGGCCAGCCCGATACCCACGGCGTTGCCCTCGCTCTCGGGCGTCAGGTCGCGGACGATGATCCGCAGGATCCGCGGGATCGCGGGCTCGGTCTCGAAATTCTGCATGCGCCGGCCGATGATGTTCGTGTCCATCCCGGTCCCGCTGATGTTCTTGCCCATTTCGTCGACGATCAGGATATCGATGTCGTCGGACGGAAGGCGGGGCATGAGGCGCTGCGCCTCCTGGAACAGCCGCCGTTCTTCCTGCTGCAGGCCACCTGCCGGGACGCCGATGAGGTGCGCGGTCTGGTCGTAGGCGTTCTCGATGATGGCCAGCCCGAAGGCCACGGGCGCGTGGTCTAGTACGTGTTGCGACACGGTCGAGATCATGTGTTCGAACCCGTATTCGAAGACCGCGCCGTGATAGTAGCTGGCGCCTTTCTGCTTGCCCAGCCCGATGGCCAGCATCTTCATGAGGCCGCTGCCGACCGAGCCCTTGAAGTCCGTGTGTGGCTTCACCCGGTTGACCACCACGATGTGGTCGGCGCCGAGGGCGTTTCGGTCGAGATAGACCGGAAGCCCGTCCGCGGTCTCGCCGAGACTCGCCGGCTCGATGTCGGAGCGGATGGGACATCCCGTCGCCGCCTCGTGGATGCCGTAGTTCTCCAGTACCCGGCGCTGTCCTTCCGACGTCGCTCCGCCGTGGCTGCCCATGGCCGGCACGACGAAGGGTTTCAGGCCGGCCTTTGCCAGGGCGGCGACCACGCTCTTCACGATGGCCGCGATGTTGCCGATCCCCCGGCTTCCAGTGGCGACGGCCACCGTGGACCCGGCACGCAGGCCCGTCTCCTCGATCATGCGGGAGACCTCCCCTTCGGCCGTTCCGGCGATATCCTCAACGAAGGGCGCGTCGAACCGCTGGCGTATCTCCCTGAATGCGGGCAGTTTCATGTGAGGTCCTCCCTTTAGTCAGATTCCGTCGACGAACCGTCCGGGATTCAGCGTGCCCTTCGGGTCGAACCGGTTTTTTAGCATTTCCATGAGGTGCCGGTTCCCGAGGGTCGAACCCCATACCCCCACCCGGTCCTTCAGTGCGGCGGGGGCGTGTTCCACTACGAAGACGCCTTGTTCTTCCGAAGTGGTCCGCAGATCCTCGACCAGGCTCGCCAGTCCATCCAGATCCGATTCCCGGAACGACCCGTCCCGGTAAAAAACGAAGGCCACGTGGCCGCTCGCGAAATGGGAGAGCAGGCCGCAGCCGATGGACAGACGCCGGCAACCCTCGTCCGCCAGGCGGAAGAGCGCTTCCACCCTGTCCGGTGTGACGCCGGCCCGGCAGGTCACACCCGGCCCCATGCCCTGGGGCAGGAGACCACCTCCTGGAAAAGCCCGCATCCCGTCCAGCACCCGGCTGTATGTTTCCCCGTCCACGTTGATGACTTCGGCCGCCCCCGAATCCCGGAAGAGCCGCTCGCATTCCCCGGCCTGCCAGTCCACCGTCTCATCCGTGCCGATCATGCCCGCGACGACGGCGACGTTCCGGTCATTCGGGTGGCTGCCTTTCCCGCCGGTCGCCCGGGAGCCGGCCCCAGCGGCGTCCGCCCGTAAGCCATCCCCGCCGGCATCCGCCCCGGATCCGGTCTCAGGCCCAATGGCCGCCTCGCCGAGGATTGCGCGGGTCGTGGGACTGGCCACTTCCAGGAAGGAGGGCATGATCTCCGAATCCATGACCCGGAAGGCGAATTCGGCCGCTTCCCCGATCCCCGCCATGGTCCCGATGAGGAGCCTTCCCGCCGACGGCAGGGGTTGCAGCTTCAGGTTCACTTCCGCCAGGATGCCGAGCGTTCCGAGCGAACCGATGTACATCTTGTTCAGGTCGTATCCCGCCACGTTCTTGACGACCTGCCCCCCGGACCGGACGACGGTGCCGTCCGCCTGGACCACCCGGGCGCCGATGACCAGGTCCCTGGCCGTGCCGAAGGAAGTCCGGAGCACGCCTGAAGCGTTGGTGGCGAGCACCCCGCCCAGGGTCCCCGCGTCGCCGTGGGGCGGGTCCAGCGGCAGAAACTGGCCGCGCTTCCCCAGCCCGGCCTGCAGTCCCGCCATGGTGATGCCGGCCTCCACCGTGGCCGTCTGGTCCGCGGGCTCGTGGGCGACGATCCGGTTCAGACGTTCCATGGATACCACGATATCCGCGCGGGAGGGCGGATGACCGAAGTCCATTTTGGTGCCGCCGCCCCGCGGAATGACCGCGTAACCCAGTTCCGAGGCCATCTGCACGGTGGCTGCGAGCGATTCCACGCTCCCCGGGGCCACGACGGCCGAGGGAACGACGCCTTCTACAGCAAGGGAGGCCAGCGCTTCCCGGCTTGCCGGGGCATAGCCTTCCACGAGGGATCCGAGCCTGCTGTGCAGCACCTCATCGGACATGGGGTAACCTGGGTGCCTTCGTGTCTATAGCAGCGCCGCCTGGCGGTTGGTGTACTTCAGCTCCGCCGTTCCGCATCCGATGCAGGTGCGGTTCGTGGGAAACATCTTGCCGGGATTGCTGAGGTTCTCCTCGTCGAACACCGCTTTGACCGTCTCCATGGCCTCGATGTCCGATTCATTGAAGATAAGGGGCATCAGGTCGACCTTTTCGTACCCGATGCCGTGTTCCCCGGTGATGGACCCGCCCAGGTCGACGCAGGCCCGCAGGATCTCGTTACTAGCCTCCACGGTCTTCCGCGCCTGCTCCTCGTCCCGGTCGTCGTACGCGATACAGGGATGGATGTTGCCGTCCCCCGCGTGGAATACATTGCCGATCAGCAGATCGTATTTCCCGGCTGTCTCCTGGATGACCCGCATGATGTCCGGGATCTTCGTCCGCGGTACCACGCCGTCCTGCACGTAGTAGCTGGGACTCAGGCGCCCCATGGCGCCGAAGGCCCGCTTGCGGCTCATCCACAACAGGGCGCGTTCCTTTTCGTCCTCCGCGGTACGGATATCGCTGGCCCGGTTCTCCCGGCAGACCTCGGCCACCGCTTCGGCCTGGGTGTTCAGGCCCGCCTCATGACCTTCGAGTTCGATGATCAGCACGGCTTCGGCGTCCAGGGGAAACCCGAAATGGTAGGCCGCCTCGATGGCGCCGATGGCGACCTTGTCAATCATCTCGAGGGCCGACGGGACGATCCCGCGGCCGACGACGCCGGCGACGGCGCGCGAGGCGTCTTCCACCTGGTCGAACACCACCAGGAACGTCCGCCAGGCCTGGGGCAGGCGGGTCAGCTTGACCCACGCACGCGTTACGATGCCCAGCATGCCCTCGGATCCGATCATGAGACCGCGCAGGTCGTAACCCACGGCGTCTTCCGCCTTGCCGCCGAACCACGTGACCTGGCCGTCCGGCAAGACCACTTCCACGCCCAGGGTGTGGTTGGTCGTGACGCCGTACTTCAGGGTGTGCGGACCGCCCGAGTTCTCGGCGATGTTCCCGCCGATGGTACAGGCGTACTGGCTCGAGGGGTCCGGCACGAAGTGATAACCCTGCTTGCCGGTCTCCTTAGACAGGTGCAGGTTGACCACGCCGGCTTCCACCAGCGCCCGCTGGTTGCGGAAGTCGACCTCCACGATGCGGTTCATCTTGGTCAGCGCGATCATGACCCCGCCGTCGGGCGGCAGGCTCCCGCCGCTCAGGCCGGTGCCCGCGCCGCGCGCCACGAAGGGAATCCGCGCTTCATGGAGAATCCGGACCACGGCCGCGACGTCCTCCGTCGTGGTGGGGTAGACGACGGCGTGCGGGGCGTTCCGGTCGATGGTCAGCCCGTCGCATTCGTAGACGATCAACTGGTCCGGCGCGTCGATGACGTTCTCCCGGCCCAGTACGTCCGCAAGCCGTTCGACGAGCTGGTCTTTGTTCATCGGTTTCCTCCGTATTCCCGATCGCGCGGCCGGTCTCCCGTGCGCCGGGTCCCGCGCGACGGATCCCGCCCGTCCCCAACGCTACGACCGGGTCAGGTCGAGGAACTCCATCCGGGTACTGCGATCGTCCCTGAACACGCCGAGCATGGCGCTCGTCGTCGCCTTGGAGTGCTGTTTCTCCACGCCGCGCATCATCATGCAGAGGTGGTTGGCTTCCATGACGACGGCTACTCCCAGGGGATCGAGACAGGTCTGCAGGGTCTGGGCGATCTGGGACGTCAGTCGTTCCTGCAGCTGAAGCCGCCGCGCGAAGACGTCCACGATGCGGGGGACCTTGCCCAGGCCGATGATTTTGCCGTTGGGAATGTATGCGATATGGCACTGGCCGAAGAAGGGCAGCAAATGGTGCTCGCACAGCGAAAAGAACTCGATGTCCTTCACCAGCACCATCTCGTCGTAGTCTTCTTCATAGATAGCGCCGTTCAGGACGGTATCAATGCTTTTTTCATAACCCTGGGTCAGAAACCGCAGGGACTGCGCCACGCGGAGGGGCGTGCGCCGTAGACCGTCCCGGTCCGGATCCTCGCCGATCTCCTCGAGCAGCGACCTCGTCAATCCCTCGATCGGGTCCATCGTGGTTACGGGCCTTCCTCGCCATAGTACTCGAAAGCGTTCTTGGATGTCTCCACCAGGCGAATCCGGTAGAGCGAAGGGGTATCAAAAAACGGAAGCAGCCGCTTCCAGATTACCCTGAGCAGTTCCTCAGAAGTCGGATTGACCGTCCTGAATTCCTCCAGGTCCTGGTTCAGGTGGCGATGGTCGTAGCGATCCACGACTTCCTTTTGCAGGACCTCATCGAAACGTCCCATTTCGATGACCATCCCGGTCTTCTCGTCCACCGGACCCCGGACCGTCACCTCCAACTCATAGTTGTGTCCGTGGCCATGGGGATTGTTGCACTTACCGAATATACGCACGTTTTCTTCGTCGCTCAACCTTATACTGTGCAGGCGGTGGGCGGCGTTGAACTCGACGCTTCTCGTGACGTGGACCATGCTGTCGTCTCCGGTGTATACGATATTTCGTGTGCGGCTTTCGCGCAGCAGGACGCGCCTGAGTACGCACGGTCCGGTACCGCCTTCCACCGCGTGCCAGAGGTACCGGGCGAGCCTTTCGCTGGTCGGCGCCGGACCTTTCAGGGCGTCGTGATCGTGGTTCAGGTGGCTCAGGTCCAGCGGTTCGATCACGGCGTGCAACAGTTGCTTGACCTCGGTCAGGTTCAGGACCACGCCGGTCCGGGGATCGACCTGGCCCCCGAAGGTGAATTCGGCCTCGTAGTCGTTACCGTGGGCGGTGCCGACGGCGCTGGAACCGTACACCCACCGGTTCCTGGCCTCCGTCCACTCCGGGTTGCGGCACAGGTGCGCCGCCGAGAACCGGGTTTTTCGCGTTATGAGCATCATGCGGTCGGGTGCTTCGGACAGACGGCGGGTGGATCGGTCGAGCTGCAGGCCGTGGGTGTCATCGTCTTGTCGGCGCGCGGCGGCCTACAGGCTATAACGCTCTGACTGCCTCGTCGGCGCGCGGCGGCCTACAGGCTATAACGCTCTGACTGCCTCGTCGGCGCGCGGCGGCCTACAGGCTATA
>VXWP01000065.1:16981-20576 GCA_009835325.1 Gemmatimonadota bacterium
TACAGGCTATAACGCTCTGACTGCCTCGTCGGCGCGCGGCGGCCTACAGGCTATAGCGCTCTGACTGCCGCTTCCGTCACGGTCCCGACGGCTTCTTCAAGCGTGCCGTTGAACGTGACGCCCGCGGCGTTCTTGTGGCCACCGCCACCCAGGGCCACGGCGACCTGGTTGACGTCGGTTTTCGGCCGGGACCGCAGGCTGATCTGGACGGTACCTTCCTTGCCTTCCACGAATATGATCCCGATCTCGACTCCGGCGATGGTCATGGTCACGTCAACAAACCCGCTCGTATCCGACGACCGGGCGCCGGTCTCCTCAATCATGGACCGCGTTACGGTAAGCCAGGCGACGCGGCCGCGTCCTGTAAACTGTATATTGGAGAGCGCGCGGCCCATGAGCCGGGTTCGGGCACCCGTGTTCCGGTTGTAGATCTGGTCGTAGACCCGGGACGGGTCGACGCCCGTGGAGAGGAGTTTGGCCGCGACGATATGGGCGCACGGCGCGCTCCTGGCGAAGCGGAACGACACGGTATCGGTCAGGATACCCGTGTACAACGCGTCCGCCGCCCTCGACGTGAGCGGTGCGCCGATCGAGTCGATCAGATCGTAAACCAGTTCGGCTGTTGAGGACGCCTTCGTATCGATCACCGACAGCGGCGTGATCAATTCACTATAGGGGTGGTGGTCGATCACGATCTTTACCGCCGCCGATTCCTCCAACGGCTGCCGCAATCGCCCCAGCCGGTCCCAGCCGTTGGCGTCCACGACGACGACAACATCCGCGTCGGCGAATCGCCCGATCTCATCCTCCGAAGCGGGCGCGAGAATTTCACCGTCGGGATCCAGCCAGGTATAAGCGGCTGGGATTGCGTCGTTCATGGCGACGACGGCGTCCTTCCCCAGCACCTTCAGACACTCGTAGACCCCCAGGGCCGATCCGATCGAATCCCCGTCGGGATTAACGTGGCTGGAGATCACGAAGGACTGGTTCGATGCGATGACTGCCTTGACTTCATCCCACATAACCATCTTCCATGGATCGGTCCCGGCGGCGCTTAGCGTCTTTTTATTCCGCCTGGGTCCGCCGAATCGGGTGATCCGGCGTGTTGGTAAGAAACGTCGAAAATAAAGATCAGCCGCCCTTCATGTCAAGGTTTATTGTTGATCCTGAGCGGATGGTGTACGAGTTAAATGGTTGATAAATAAGTGTTTTAATTGACAGACCGCCGGCCAGTCAATAGTTTGCATGGAATCCAGGGAGAACTCCGGCTTCAACGCCTTGCCACCTTCCGGCAGACCAGGTCTTCCCCAAAGTCTTCCGATCGGCACATGCCCATGTCGAACGCCCTCGTCCTGTTCATGAAAGCTCCGAGACCAGGGACCGTGAAAACCCGGTTGACGCCGAGCATAACGATGGACGAGGCCGCGGAACTCTACCGCGCCTTCATCCTGGACACGCTGCACCTGGCCCAGCGGACGGACGGCGTATCTCTCTTCGTGGCCTGGACGCCCGATGACGGACGGGCGGAACTCCTAAACGCCCTGGGCTGTCCGGGTGATCACGATGTGAACTGGCTCCGTCAGCGGGGCAGCCATCTCGGCGAACGGTTGTCGAACGCCTTCTCGGCCTTCCGGCAGGAGGGATGGGAAAAGACCGTCGTGCTGGGTGGTGACAGCCCCCTCCTGCCCCGGGATTACATCGAAGAGGCGTTCGAGGCACTGGACCGGCACGACGTCGTGCTCGGTCCGGCCGACGATGGAGGCTACTACCTGATCGGATTGGGCGGTCCGGGCGGACCGGGCGGACCGGGTGACCCAGGCGGCCCGGACGGGCCAAATGGTCCCGGCAGTCCGGACAAACCGAGACGCCGTGGATATCCCGCCGACCGGTACGACCGACTGTTCGAATCCATCCACTGGGGCACCGGCCGCGTGCTGCGGCAGACCCGGGCGGCTATCCGGACATGCGGTTTTTCAAGCCACGAACTCCCGTCCTGGCACGACGTGGACCGTCCCGCCGACCTGGACCGGCTCGCCCGGGAAATACGGGCGCTACGCGCCGGCGGCGACCACCTGACCGGCCGATGCACGGAAACCGCGCTCGCCGCGTTGAGCCGGGAAGGGAGGGACCAATGAAAGCCGGGCAGGAAGCCCTGCAGCGCCAATTCGCCCGTCTGCCTTCCGTGCGCCTGGTGCAAGGCGAATCCCGCATCGAAGCGTTGCGCGGGCGGTTCGAAGACGGGCAGATCGACGCCGCGATTCGGAAGGTGCTGCGCGACGCACGGGACCGGATCCGGCTTCGTCCCCAGGAAACGGAAGAGAACGGATTCGCGCCGGAGCGCTTCGCCGAACGGGCCGCCGCGCGCCTGGAGGATGAAGCCCATTCGGCGGGCGGGGTGCTGATCAACGCTTCAGGTATCGTATTCCATCCGCTCGCGCGGGAACCCTACGCCGGAACGGCCGCCGGGAGCGCCTCGAGGCTGGCCCTCACCCTCGCGGCTTACGAGGAAGACGGCCGTACCGCCGGACTCGTGCGCGATTTGACTGGTGCCGAAGACGTACTGGTCTGCCGGTCCGTCGCCGACGCCTTCCTCCTTGCGGTCCGGGCGCTCGCGGGACGGGCGGAAGTGATCATCGGCCGCAGCCAGGCGGGACTGATCGACGCGCCTTACGAGGATCGGCCCGTGAACCCGGTGTCGCTCTGCGCGCTCGCCGGCGCCACGATGATCGAGACCGGCGCAACCAACAAGTCCCGCCTGTCCGACTACGGACGCGCAATGGGAGACCGGACCGCACTGATCGTAACGGCCCGTCCGTCCACCTGCGCCCTTCGAGGTTTCACCGAGGAAGCGGCCCTGGAGGAGATCGTCCGGGCCGGAGCGGAATCCGGCGCCACGGTGCTGCACCTGGCCGGCGATACGACGTTGCGCCCGGTCTCATCCGCCCCGTTCGCGGCCAGGCGCTCGGTCACCGATGCCGTGCGGTCCGGCACGCCGCTGATCATCGCGGCTGGAGGCGGCCTCATCGGCGGGCCGCCCTGCGGACTGCTGATCGGGACACGACAGGTCATCGCGCGGATGAAAGCGCACGGCACCTGGCCGGCGGCGCAGGCCTCCCGGCACGTGAGGGCGGGATTCGACGCGCGGCTGGCGGAACTGGCCGAAAGCTCCTGCGACCTCGCGTGCCATCCGGCGGCCCACATGCTCGCCGCGGCAGAAGAGGATGTAGACGCCCGTGCCCGCCAGCTGTTCGATCGTCTTGCGGAAGACGGCCGGCTCCGCGCGGCGTGTGACGTGGTCGAAAGCCGGGCGTATCTTACGGCGTACCGCCTCCCCGCCGACGGCTTGCCCGGATACGCTGTTTCCATACGCCCGCCGGGCGGCGATCCCGGCGGCCTGGCGGACCGGTGGTTGAAGGGAACCCCGCCGCTGCTGGTGGATTGCGGCCTGGACCGAATCCGCATCGACATGCGGGGCGTGGAAAGAAACCATATCGCCGACGTCTCGCACATCGTGCGGTCCGGCCTGTAACTTTTCGGCCTGTAACTTTTCGGCCTGTAACTTTTTCCGGCTTATAACTTATGGAAATAATAATAC
>VXWP01000066.1 GCA_009835325.1 Gemmatimonadota bacterium
ATGCGGATGAGCCCGGGCCGATCGTCGAGCGGCGCACCAGCATCTGGCGGGTGGAAGAGGACGGCGTGGTCCATGTCCTCGACCTGCCCTCGGGCGGCGACACGTCCTACACAGGCGCCGTGCAACATGAAGACGGCGCCTTGCTGTTGAGCTACTACTCGCAACACGAGGTAGAGACCGGCGAGATACACTATCTCTACCCCGCGAACATCTACCTGGCCAAGGTCAGGCTGTAGGGCGGGATCCGGGCCTCATCCTTGAGCCCCGGCAAGATTCACGGCTCGCGTCCCTGGAGATAAATCAGGAGTTGCCATGGCACTGAGCGCTATTCAGGCCGGCGAGCGGTTCACCGGCGAGGAGACCGAGCATATCCGCCGCTGCTTTCAGCGGGATGGCTACTATGCCTTCGGCCGGCTGATGGAAGACGAAGAGGTGGAGGCTCTGCGGGCGGATATGCAGCGCAAGTGGGACGATCCCCGCATGCACGAGCCGGCGCGGGACCAGATCCGCGGCAACAGCCTGATGCGCATGTTCGAGTATTCCTATGCTTTCCGCGACCTCATTGTGCGCGAGCCCTTCGCGAGCCTGGCGGAGTCCATTCTCGGCGACGACTGCCACTGCATGTCCCAGAACGCGCTCTACACGCCGCCCAATCCCAAGGCGGCCCCAGACGGCCCGGGCGGATGGCACCTGGACGACCTGGTCCATTTCCCCCTGCCGGACGACGTACCGCGCCACGACCCTGCCGTGCCCCCGCCCTGCTTCGTTATGCAGTTCTTCACGCCGCTCACCGACGTGGAGGAGGTGCGCTACGGTCCCACGCAAGTCGTTCCCGGAAGCCATTACGCTGGACGCCAGCCGCACCTGCCCCATGAGCAGGACCGGCCCGAATTCGATGGCCAGGGACCCCACTCCTTCCTCGTCCGGAAGGGCGATGCCTACATGTTCAACAACCAGGTCTGGCATCGCGGGGCGCCGAACGCGTCGGACCGCACCCGGCTGATGGCAGGCGTCACCTACAGCAAGCGGTTCATCGCGCAGAAATTCCACCCCTTCATCGACTACCGCATGCCTGATCACGTGTGGGCCGAGGCATCGCCCCGCCTGCAGCGCATGCTGGGCCGGCACAGCAAAGGAGCGTACGGCTGATGGCTGACGCATCGACAGGGTCCGAAAAACCCGATCAGTACGAACAGACCAAGCAGTCCGCGGAGTTTGCGGGCCGCACCGCCCTGGTGACCGGCGGTTCCCGGGGGATCGGCCGATCCACGTGCCGCATGCTGGCGGAACACGGCGCCCGGGTGGCGATCAACTACGCACGAAACGAGGAAGCGGCGAAAGCGGCCCTCTCCATGGTGGAGGAGGCCGGCGCGGAAGGCATGATCGTACAGGCAGACGTATCATCGGAAGCCGACGTGGACCGGATGGCCAAGGAAGTGCGGGCGCGCCTGGGACCGGTCGACCTCCTGGTGAATAACGCGGGGATTGCGAAGAACCAGCCCCATTCGGAACTCGCCTTCGCGGACTGGAAACGCATGTTCGAGGTGAACGTGGACGGGGTGTTCCTGGCGACCTGGGCGGTGAAGGACGAGATGATCGAACGTGGATTCGGCCGCATCGTCAACGTGGCTTCGCTCGCGGGCATCATCCTTAAGAAGGACATGATCCACTACGCCACGACCAAGGCGGCGGTGATTTCCCTCACGCGGCACTGCGCGGAGGCCTTCGCGCCCCATAACGTCCGCGTGAACTGCGTGGCACCGGGCCTGACCGATACCGACCTGGCCGGGTCGGGCAACCCGGGCATGATCGACCGGCTCATCGCTTCCACGCCCATGGGCCGCATAGCCCAGCCCGGGGAAATGGCCTCCGTGATCCGGTTCCTGCTCTCGGAAGACTCCAGCTTCGTGACCGGCCAGACCGTCACGGCCTGCGGCGGGCGGAGCTGAGCGGCCCGCAACCGGCGCGCCGCCGCCCCTACTTCGGCTCGTGGCCGGAAGCGCCGGCGTTGCCGTCCCCCTACCTGTTCTCGATCAACTGGTCCACCACGGCGGGATCCGCCAGCGTGGTTGTATCGCCGATCTGGTCCAGCTCGTTGGTGGCGATCTTCCGCAGGATGCGGCGCATGATCTTTCCGGAGCGCGTCTTCGGCAGGGCCGGCGCCCAGTGGATCACGTCGGGCGTGGCGATGGGGCCGATGATCGAGCGCACCTGCTTCTTCAGGTCGCCGCGCAGGTCTTCCGTGTACTCCTCGCCCACGTTGAGCGTCACGTAGGCGTATATCCCCTGCCCCTTGATCTCGTGGGGGAACCCGACCACGGCCGCTTCGGCCACCGAGCCGTGGGCCACCAGGGCGCTTTCCACCTCGGCCGTGCCCATCCGGTGGCCGGAGACGTTGATGACGTCGTCCACACGGCCCGTGATCCAGTAGTATCCGTCCTCGTCCCTTCGGCAGCCGTCCCCGGTGAAGTAATACCCCTTGTACTGCTGAAAGTAGGTTTCCTCAAACCGCTGGTGGTCTCCGTACACCGTCCGCATCTGCCCGGGCCAGGGCTCCCGGATGGCCAGCACGCCCATGATGCCGTTGCCCTCGAGTTCTCTTCCGCTCTCACCGTCCAGCAGCACGGGCTTCACGCCGAAGAAGGGCAGGGTGGCGGAACCCGGCTTGGTAGGGATGGCGCCAGGCAGCGGGGAGATCATGATCCCGCCGGTCTCCGTCTGCCACCACGTGTCCACGATGGGGCACCGCTCCTTGCCCACGTTGACGTGGTACCACCGCCAGGCCTCGGGATTGATCGGCTCGCCTACCGTGCCCAGGAGCTGGAGCGTGGGCATGGGATGCCGCGCCGGCCAGTCTTCGCCTTCCCGCGCCAGCGCCCGGATGGCGGTCGGCGCCGTGTAGAACTGGTTGACACCGTACTTCTCGATGATCTCCCAGCACCGGTCGGGCGCCGGATAGGTAGGAATGCCCTCGAACATGATCGTCGTGGCGCCGTTGCCCAGGGGGCCGTAGATGATGTAGGAATGTCCCGTGACCCAGCCGATGTCCGCACCGCAGAAATAGATGTCGCCTTCATGGTAATCGAAGACGTAGCGGTGGGTGACGCCGGTGTATACCATGTATCCGCCGACGGTGTGCTGGACGCCCTTCGGCTTGCCCGTAGACCCGGAGGTATAGAGGATGAACAGGGGATCCTCGGCGTCCATCTCCTCGCACGGGCAATCGGCGTCGGCCCGGGCCATCAGGTCATGCCACCAGAAGTCCCGGCCTTCCTCCATGGGAAACTGAAAGTCGGGATCGTCCTTGACCCGGTCGACCACGATGCAGGTGGTGACCGGTTCGCCCATCTCCTTCTCCGCCGAGGCCATGGCATCGTCCGCCACCGGCTTCATGAAGACCGGCTTGTCGCCGCGATGGGTCCCGTTGGCGGTGATGACCGTCTTGCAGGTCGAATCCACGATGCGGTCCGACAGCGAATCGGCCGAGAACCCGCCGAACACGATGGAATGGACTGCGCCGATCCGGGCGCAGGCCAGCATGGCGACGGCCAGTTCGGGGATCATGGGAAGGTAGATGGATACCCGGTCGCCTTTTCCGACGCCCCGCGACTTGAGCACGTTGGCGAACTTGCAGACCTGCTCGTTCAGTTCGCGGAAGGTGAGGCGTGCGTCCTCGCCCGGCTCGTTGCCTTCCCAGATGATGGCCGTCTGGTCGGCGCGCGTCTCGAGATGGCGGTCGATGCAGTTATGCACGATGTTGGTCTTGCCGCCTTCGAACCACTTGATGGACACGGGGCCCTTCCGCATATCGTAGTTATAGGACCGGATCCGGTCCCATTTCCTGAACCAGTGGAACGATTCCGCCTTCTCGGCCCAGAAGGCCTCCGGGTCGGCGACGGAACGCTCGTATTCCCGTCGGTATTCGTCCAGGCTCTTCAGGTGCGCCTTGTTGCGAAAAGTTTCATTGGGCTGATACAGGTCGGACATGTTCGGTCTCCGGTCTTCAGTTTATGCTTGCGGGTGATGCCTGTTGTCTGGAATCGTTGACTGCTTATTCTACTTCCACGTCCACGCGGTCTCCAGTCGACACGCCCAGTGTCTCGGCCGCGTTGCCGCCGTTGACGGCGATCTCGAGCAGTCCCGCGCTGTCCAGGATCGCCAGGGACGCGCCGGCGTCCGCTTCGTCGTAGGATGCGCTGACGCGGTCCAGCGCCAGGTCGGCCAGCCGGATCCGGAACCGCTTATCCCGGGTCTTCTCCAGGAAGAGGGAATCGCCGATATCCGTTATTATATTGCCATATCGGTCGATATGCAATACGCGACCGGTGATCCCGCCCTCATGTACCACGGGTTCGGTGACCGTCCCGGTGACGTAATCGTCGATCTCGGGTCCGAAGTCCGAAACGGGCACGCCGAGGGCGAGATGGGCGGCCACGGGCGCGAAGACATCCCGGCCGTGGAACGTGTTGCTGATTTCCGGCAGCATGAAACGGGACTCGGTCACTGAGACAACCCGGAGAACTGTCTCCTTCGCGTACACGTGGGCGAAAAGGCCGTTGTCCGGTCCCACGAACCGGTAACCGTGTGTTTCCACGACCAGGGCCCGCCGCGTGCCGCCTACGCCCGGGTCGACGACGGCCACGTGCACCGTCCCCTCCGGAAAGTAGGCATAGGCGGTGCGCAGGACGAAGGCGCCTTCTTCGATTCGCTGGGGCGTAATCTCGTGGGACAGGTCCACGATCCGGGCCTCCGGGGAGATCCCCAGGATGACCCCCTTCATGGTGCCCACGAAGGCGTCGCGGTGGCCAAAATCGGTTAGCAGCGTGATCACGGACATGGCATAGCGGGTTTCTCGTCGCGGGATGCGGCGTCCGCGCGCGATTCCGATCGGCCCATCAGAATGTTCCGGGGGGCGTTGCCGCTGATCGGACAGCCATCGAAATCGCCGAAAGTCTGCGTGACCCTCAGGCCGGTCCGGTCCATCATGGCTTCGAGTTCATCCAGGGTATACATCCGCACGGACTCGTCGTAGCTTCTCTCCGCCCCGCCTTCCCTGATTCGCACCTGTTTGTTGATACGCACGTGCCCGCCCGCCTTTGTCGGGTCCCCCGTGATCCAGCGCCGCTGCTCGACTTCCATGCCTTCCACGGTACGGCGGTCCGAGGGAACGAGCGTGGAGATCACGTACGCGCGGTTCAGGTAGTCCATGAGGAAACGTCCGCCGGGGCGCAGCGCCCGCGAAATAGCATCGAGGACCCGGGCATTCTCGCCATCCTCCCGGAAATAGCCGAAACTGGTGAAGAAGTTCACCACGAGATCGAACGCGCGGTCCGCGGGCGGATCGCGCATGTCGCCCCGCATGAACGTGATGTCCAGCCCCTCGTCCGCGGTACGGCGCCGCGCCCGTTCAAGCAGCTCTTCCGACAGGTCGAGCCCGGTTACCCTGAAGCCGCGCCGGGCGAGTTCCAGGCTGTGCCGGCCGTCGCCGCAACCCAGATCCAGCACCTCGCACGACGAAGGCACGTCCAGTCTGTCCACGAGGAAATCGACCTGCCGGCGCGCCTCCTCGTCGTTCCGGTGAGGGTATACCCGCAGGTAGTCGTAACGAAAGGCGGTCTTGTACCAGTCGGACGCCGGACGGTGTTGAGTAGCCATATCCATCCACGGGTTTTCGTGTTCCTGAATCGACGAGTTTTCAATATACAGCACAGCGGGTCCCCGTCAATCCGGGAATGCCGGTCCGCCCCGTGCCGTAGCGCTTTCTATTGACAACAGGTACTCATACGTTTAGTTTAACCACGTCGACTCACGGCCGCGGCGCCAGATACTCCGCCACGGCCCTGACTGGAGCATGATATGGCTGGCAATGACAAGCGGGCGAACGGTTCCGCGGCGGACGACGCGGAATTCGAAAAGCTGCTTGATGAAATGGACGAACTGGGACGACAGGCCGACGCCCTGCGTGCGAAGGTGAATCACCTCATCGACGAGATGCGGGAGAACGACGTCCCGGTCGACGAGGAAGCGGACGGCGCCCCGACGGATAATGAATCGGACGGCGTCGCCGTGGACGAGGACAGCGCCACAGACGACGATGCGCATGATTCCACCTCGAGTGAGGAATCGGGCGACATCGCAGCAAGCGGACATGATGAAGCGGGTCACCGCTCGGGCGAGGCCCAAGTCGAGGTAGAGCAGGAGAACGAAGCCGGCGATGGAGACCTCGCCATGGACGCGGACAGTAACCTCACTTAGCCTCGCGTAACCCCTCGTACACGCCGAAGGCCTCTTCCCGCGACGGAATCGAGTAGGTCGCCCCGCGGCCACGGACCTTGAGTCCCGCCATGACGGTGCCCAGCCGGGCGGATTCCACGGCTTCCATGCCGTGGGTCATCCCGTACAGCAGGCCGCCGTTGAACACGTCCCCGGCCCCCGAAGTGTCGGACACGCGCTCCGGTACGTAGGCCGGGATTTCGTGGATCCCGTCGGCCAGCCCCAACACGGCGCCTTCCGCGCCGCACTTCACCGCGACCATGGCCACGCCCCGCTCACGTGCCCGTTCAATCACCGCGCGGGCGTCCTCCGTACCGAAGAGCGACGCGCTCTCCTCGGGCGCGCTGGGCAGGAGGATGTCCACGTGGGGGAGGATCTCGTCCAGGGCCTCCCGGGCTTCCTCCAGGGACCACAGGCCAAGCCTCAGGTTGGTGTCGAAGGCCGTCGTGACGTTGTGCTCGCGCGCGATCCGGAAGGCTTCCAGCACGGCCGCCCGGCTGCTCTGCGAAATGGCCTGGGTGATGCCGCTGGCATAGACGACACTCGCGCTGCCGATGTAATCCGGGTCGATGTCGGCCGGTTCGAGGAAACTCGCGGCGCTGCCCGCCCGGTAGTAGGTGAACTCCCGTTCGCCGCCGGGCAGGATGGAGATGAAGTAGAGGCCGTTGGGACGTTCGAGGGGCGTGGCGCAGCGCAGGTCGATGCCCTCCGACCGCCACGCTTCGGTCAGGAAATCCTGGAAAGGGTCGTTGCCCACGTGGGTGACGTAGCCGGTCTTCGCGCCGAGGCGGGAGGCCGCCACGAGCATGTTCATCGTGTCGCCGGCGAAGGTGCGGGTATAGGTGTCGGTGGTGGCGAGGGGGCCTTCGCAGAACATCTCGATCATGCATTCACCGATCGAGATGATGTCCAGTTCAGCCGGGCCAGGCGGCCCAGAAGGCCTTTGGGATATCCGCACGGCGGATCCTACCTCTTCAGGCTTACGGCCACGCCGTCCCTTAAGGGGATGATCGTCGTCCAGACCTCGCCGGTGCCGTAGGCCTTCCGGTTGTATTCCTGGATGGCCGAGGTCCAGCGGTCGTCGGACGGCTCGGTCACGCGTCCGCTCCAGAGCACGTTGTCAGTGATCAGCAGGCCGCCCGGGCGGACGCGCGGCAGCGCCAGGTCGAAGACACGGGGATAGTCGTGCTTGTCCACGTCGTTGAAGATCAGGTCAAAGCTGCCCTCGGTCTGCTCGAGCAGTTCCAGCGCGTCGCCCACCTGGATCACGACACGGTCCGCCACACCGGCACGCTCGATGAACTTCCGGGCCTGCGCGGCGTTCTGTTCGCTTCCGTCGGAGTAGTAAACCCGACCTTCCGGACCCACGGCCCGGGCGAGCCAGATGGTTGAATAGCCGATGGCCGAGCCCATTTCGAACACGCGTTTCGCGCCGCTCAGCACGGCCATCTGGTGCAGGACACGGCCAACCAGCGGTCCGACGATGGGGATCCGTTCCGCCTGCGCCTTCTCTTCCATCTCGGTCAGGACCTCGTCCCTGTCAGGCATCAACTCCGTCAGGTAGCCGTCCAGCGCTTCCGATAGTACGTTGGGCATGGGGTTGTTGCTCCTGGTCTTGTTGCTCCTGTTTTCCATATTCAGAATATCTCGACCGTCACGTACCGGCCGGGATTGGATTTCAAATCAACAACGAGTTCGTCGAGACTCGTAACCAGCTGGTCCATCTTACCGGCCACGCGGACCGCGTCTTCGTAGAGCCTGTCATCCTGAAGCAGCTTCCCCATCGTGCCTTCGCCGCGGTCGATGCGGTTGAGGATGTTGTTGAGCGCCGTGGACGTAGACTGCAGTTCGTCCATCATGGCGCTCAACCGGCCCGACGTGCTTTCCAGGTTGTCCAGCGTGCCGGATACCTTGGACCGCTCGGTTTCGCTCAGGTCCCTCACGTTGCTCACCAGCGAGTCCATGTTCGCCACGACCCGGTTGATCTGGCCGCTCTCCCGTTTCAGGGTCTCCCGCAGTTCGATGGTCAGGTCGTGCACGCCGGCCAGGCTGCTCTTGATCGACTTGTCACGCTCGGGGTCCAGGAGGATGTTGGCGTTCTTGAGCAGGTTGCGCATGTTCACGGTGACGGAATCGACCTGCGTGAACATATCGGATATCCCAGGCGCGGCCGTGCCCTCGATCGTGCCGCCGGGCGGCACCATCACCGTGCTGACGCCCTTGCGGATGTTGATGGATTTCTCGCCCATGACGCTGCGCGAGATCACCTCCACCTGCGAGTCCTCGGGGATCTCGAAGGGCTCGTCGACACGCAGGGTTACGATGGGCGACATGTCGTCGAGCGTCACGGCCTCCACCTTGCCGATGCGCACGCCGCCCACGAGGATCGGGTCGGAGGACTTGACCCCGACGGCGCTGCTCAGACGTACGTCGACGAGGTAGGTATCTCCCGTTACCCGCCATTCTTTCAGATAGAAGAGGCCCCAGACGAATATGATGATCGCCAGGAGGAAGACCATGCCCAGTTTCGCCTCGTCGGGCAGCAGGCTGTTTTTCGAGTACGTCACGTCACACCCCCGGTTTACAGTATCGTCCTGGCCAGCAGGTAATCCAGGCACAGGATCAGAATGCACGAGACCACCACGGTGTTGGTGGTCGCCTTGCCCACGCCTTCGGCGCCCGAACCCGGTTTCACCTTGAAACCCTGGTAACAGGCGACCGTGGTAATCGTAATCCCGAAGCAGAAGGCCTTTGACAGCCCGAAGAAGGCGTCCTGGGTCCGGAAGAACTCCCGCATCCCCCGCTCGAAATCGGGGATGCTCACCCCCATCCGGTCGATGGCCGCGACCATGCCGGAAAGCGTGCCGATCAGGTCGGCGAAGACCACGAGGACCGGCAGCATGAACATGCCGGCGATGATGCGGGGGATCGCGAGGTAGACGATGGGGTTCATGGCCATGACCTCGTAGGCGTCGATCTGCTCCGTCACCCGCATCGTGCCGAGTTCGGCCGCGATGGTGGCGCCTACCCGTCCCGACAGCACCAGGGCGCCCAGGACCGGCGCCAGTTCAAGGACCACCGACGACAGGACGACGCTGCCCACCAGGTAGGCGGGCACGTATCCCTGGAACTGGTACCCGGTCTGCACCGCGGTCACCAGGCCGGCGAAGAAGGCGATGATCAGGACGATCGGCATGGAGTGGATGCCGATCGCGAACATCTGGTGGACCATCAATCCCCAGTACGTCCGGATGCGGGGCAGGTTCCGGACGACTTCGACCATCATCATGCCGAAGTCGCCGATATTCGTCAGCGCCCAGAGGACGCGCCTGCCAAGGAAGGAGAGGAAAGCAGTCATAGTCGGCTACAGGGCCACGCGGCTACAGGACAATGCCATCACGCGGCTAGAGCGCGATGAGCGGGGCGATGACCAGGGAAACCACCGACATCAGCTTGATCAGGATGTTCAGCGACGGGCCGGACGTGTCCTTGAAGGGATCGCCGACCGTGTCTCCCACGACGGCGGCCTTGTGGGCCTCCGATCCCTTCTCGTAGCGCACGCCGTCGATGGTCAGTCCCTCTTCGATCATCTTCTTCGCGTTGTCCCACGCGCCGCCCGCGTTGGCCTGGAAGATCGCCATCAGCACGCCGGACACGGTGACGCCGGCCAGCAGGCCGCCCAGGGTCTCCGGGCCGAAGACGAACCCCACCACGACGGGCGTCAAAACGGCCAGCAGGCCGGGAAGGACCATCCGCCGGATGGCCGCCTTGGTGGATATCTCCACGCAACGGGCGTACTCCGGCTTGCCGCTCGCCGCCTCGAAGACGTCCCGGTCCTCCCGGGACCAATCCCCTTCGTCGACCCCGTCGTTCTTCTTCATCACCGACAGCGCGGCCTTGAGTTCCGGGATGGCGTTGAACTGGCGCCGGACCTCCTCGATCATGGCCATGGCCGCCTGTCCCACGGCGTTCATGGCGAGGGCGGAGAAGAGGAAGGGCAGCATGCCGCCCACGAAGAGCCCCGCCATGACGCGGGGATTGGCGATGTCGATGCTCGAAATGCCCACCTGCACCATGTAGGCTGCGAAGAGCGCCAGCGCGGTCAGGGCCGCGGAGCCGATGGCGAATCCCTTGCCGATGGCCGCGGTCGTGTTGCCCACCGCGTCGAGCTTGTCGGTCCGCTGCCGGACCTCCGGGGGCAGCTCCGCCATCTCGGCCACGCCGCCCGCGTTGTCGGAAATGGGACCGTAGGCGTCCACCGCCAGCTGGATGCCCGTGTTGGACAGCATGCCCAGGGCCGCCATGGCGATCCCGTAAAGCCCGGCAAAGTAGTAGGCGCCTATGATGCCGGCGGCGATGATCAGGATGGGGATGGCCGTGGACCGCATGCCGATGCCCAGGCCGGCGATGATGTTGGTCGCGGTGCCCGTCACGGACTGTCTTGAAATAGACGTCACCGGACCCGTATGGGTTCCCGTGTAGTGCTCGGTGATCAGGCCGATGCCGAGGCCGGCCAACAGGCCGATGGTAGCCGCGATGAAGACGCCCAGGCTGGTGTAGGTCTCGCCGCCCAGGGTGAAGTCGCCGGGCAGGAGGTAGTCGATGAGCAGGTACATGACGGCGACCATGATGGCGGAGGAGCCGAATTCGCCCTTGTTCAGGCCGGCCTGTGGATTGCCGCCCTCCTTGACCGAGACCATGAAGGTGCCGAGGATCGAGATGATGATGCCCGCGCCCGCGATGATGAGGGGCAGGGTGATGAAGACCGGATCGTATACGCCCGCCACAAGGATGCCGGCGCCCAGCACCATGGACCCGAGAATGGAGCCCACGTAGGATTCGAAGAGGTCGGCGCCCATGCCGGCCACGTCGCCCACGTTGTCGCCCACGTTATCGGCAATGGAAGCGGGATTGAGGGGATGGTCCTCGGGAATCCCGGCCTCTACCTTGCCCACCAGGTCGGCGCCCACGTCGGCCGCCTTGGTGTAGATGCCCCCGCCCACGCGGGCGAAGAGGGCGATGGACGAAGCGCCAAGCGAGAAGCCGGAGATGACGTTCAGCACCCGGCCGATACCCGACTCGTCGATCCCGAAAAGCCCCGTGTAGAGGATGAACAGGCCGCCGAGACCCAGGACGCCCAGGCCCACCACGTTCAGGCCCATGACCGACCCGCCGGCAAAGGCCACGTGCAGCGCCTGGGCCAGTCCGGATCGCGCCGCGTGGGTCGTCCGCGTATTGGCCCGTACGGCCACGCGCATGCCCAGGAATCCGGCCAGGCCGGAAGCCAGGGCACCGGTGACGAAGGACAGGGCGATGAGGGCGCTGGACTCGACCTTGCCCATGTTCGCCACGGCCAGCAGCACGGCCACGACCACGACGAAGATCGACAGGACCCGGTACTCCGCTTTGAGGAAGGCCATCGCGCCTTCGGAAATGCTGGCGCCGATGGCTTTCATCCTGTCCGTCCCCTCATCCTGCCCGTTGATCCAGGCCGCTCTCCAGATGGCGTAGATCAATCCCAGCAGGCCCGCGACGATCACACCGTACATCAACTCGTTCTCGATCATGTTCCTTTACCTTCTCCCTTGAAACCAGTCTGCCCTGATGACCACACACACAGAGGGCGGGTTAAGGAACCCGCCCTCTGCAGCTAACATTCAACAGTTCTGAACCGCGGCAGCCAACCCCGGCCGGTCCGCGGTATCACGAGATCAGCGGAGGTTGAATATGATCCTTTGCGCGACCCAGACAGCCACCGGCTGGTTGTTCTGGATAGCAGGCGTATATCTCGTACTCATCAATGCCTTGATTGCCGCCTCGTCCAAACCCGCGCCGATGCCTCTCATGATCTGCGCGTCTCGCACGGTGCCTTGCTTGTCGATCAGAATCTTAACCCAAACCGTACCTTCGATACCCGCCTTCCGTGCCAGTTCCGGATACTCGGGTATAATCTGCGTGATGGGCTTCGGCTCGATCTCAAAGGCCACGAAGGCATCAGGTGCCGGCAGCGCTTCCTCCTCGATGACGATGTTCTCTTCCTGCGGCGCCTCGATGATGATGTTCTCTTCCTCGATGTCCTGGATCACCGGGGCGATCTGCTGGCTCATCTCGGTCTGGGTGGCGATCGTCATCTCGGCGGACACCTCGGCGTCATCCACGGGTTCCGGTATGCCGATCACCGGCCTGGACGGCGCTTCCACCGGCACCTCCGGCATTTCCGGCGCGTCGGTCAGTGCCGGCGGAGGTCCCAGATCGGCGTAATCCAGGATCCGCGTCGCGTAGACCCGGCTCTGCTCCTGGTACCACCAGACGCCCCAGTAGGTCCCCAGGGCCAGCGCGTGGATGATCACGGCCGCCACAATGCCCCGCTTGGCATTCCGCTGGTAGAAGAACTTGATGGGAGATTCTTTCTTCAGGGGAAAATGATCGACGCTGAGCAGCGATCCCATCATGAGCCAAACACCTCCTCGTACTTATCCTGCTCCAGGACCGTGATGCTGAACCGGTCGATGGCGCCCAACTGAAGTTCGTCCATGACGTTGACCATCTGTTCGTAGGGACTCGTGCGCTGGATCATCACCAGGGTCACCAGTTTGGATTCGCCGTCGTGCAAATCGGCATTCTCCACTTCCTTCTCCTTGATGAATTCCTGGACGTCATCCAGCGTCAACTCCTCCGGCGTCATGTCCCGGCCGATCTGCCAGAACATGCGGTCGTCGGCCAGCATGTAGATCAACAGCACGTTCGATTCCGCGATCTCGACCTTGTCGTCCTTGTCGGGCGGAATGTTGAGCTCCATGGTCTGCGGCGCCCTGAATACCGTGGTGACCATGAAGAAAATGAGCAGGAGGAATGCGATGTCCACCATGGGCGTCATGTCGATGAAAACCTGGTTGCGAGGCTTTTTCTTCTTAGCACCTTCCTTCTTCCTGTCGCTGGCTTTCTGTGTGCCCTGGACGGCTGCCATGTGTCATCACCTCCTAACCATGTCGTGGTTCACCGGCCTGAGGCTGGTCGGCTCGTCGCCCGAGGATTCCGTATCGTCCTCGAAGTTCGTGACCAGGTTGAACCGGGTGTTGTTCGTTTTCTGGAGGATCTCCATCATGTCGCTGATGACGCCGAACTCGGCGTCCTTGTGCGCCTTGATGGCGATACGCAGACGGGGATTCCTGATACGCGCCTCCACCAGCGCATTCTCCATTTCCGACATCTCGATCCCTACTTCGGGCTGGGGTTCCAGCCGCCAGAACAACGCGTTCTCCGGCTTCGGTCCGACGGTCAGGATCACCACGTCCGATTCGGGCAGCTTGATGGCCGAATGGGACTCCGGAAGCAGAATGGGAATCGATTCGGGGGCCTTGAACTGCGTCGTGGCCATGAAGAAGATGAGCAGCAGGAAGGCGATATCCACCATCGGCGTCATGTCGATCATGACCGGCTTGTGTTTTGCGTGCGCCATATCAAAGACTCCTTAACGCCATAAAGCCGTTGGATTAAGCCCGGCCGGTAAGAATGGCCAGGACTTCCTGTGCCACTTCGTCCACGGCGTAGGTAAACATGTCCACCTTGTTGACGAAGTAATTGTACGCGACGATACCCATGATGGCCGCGGCCAGCCCGCCCGCCGTATTGATCAGCGCTTCGGAGATACCCAGCGCGAGCTGAATGGCGTCTGGCGCGCCTTCGTTGGCCATGGCGGCGAAGGCCCGGATCATGCCGATTGTCGTTCCGAGCAGCCCCACCAGGGTGGCGATGGTCGCGATGGTCTGCAGCGCGATCAGGTTGCGTTCGAGCAACGGGGTCTCGAGGGCGTTGGCTTCGTCGAAGGCCCGCTTGATTTCCTGCACCTGCCGATCGCTCGTCAGGTTCTCTTCCGCGATGGAATCGAAACGCTCGAGACCGGCACGCAGCACGTTGGCCATGGTGCCCTGCTGCGAGTTGCACAGGTTGACCGCACGCTTGATATCGTTGTTGCGGATCGCGCCCATGGCGTCCTTAAGAAAAGCCACCTGCGGCCGCTTGCCGCGGGCTTTCTTCAGCGTCAGCGAACGCTCGATGATGAAGGTGATGTCCAGCATGGTGAGCACCATGAGGCCGATGACCACGGGTCCGCCGTCCTTTACGAACTGTGGCAGAAAGTACTCGAAGATGATCCATGAAACAATAAAGCAAAGGACGATGATGATCATGATAAAGGCGCCTGGCCGCATATCAGATTCTCCTTAGACTTTGTACAGTTGCGATCGTGAACGTAGCAGCGAAACAATCATCTTAAACTGATACAATCCCTGCCGTATATACCAAGTAACTTTCGTGTCGTATCGTACGTGTCGTAACGAGTCCTCTTGCGTAGGCGGGACAAACGCCTTCCTTCACCACCACCTTTCCATCCGTGTCCTGAGTGTCGCCTGAGAACAGGCTTGTCTTTCCAAATGTCGTTGTCCGGATACTCCGTCTGGATTCGTCGATTCTGGATAGCCTTGGCGATCTCGGCTCCTCAATCCCCCTGCAACTGCTCGTAAATCGCCTGAACGCTGTTCAGCTGCTCCCGCGCCGTTCCGTTGTTCGGATCCAGGTTCAGGCACTCCCGGTAATGGCGGATCGCCAGTGCGAGCTGCTGCGAATTCGTATAGGCCTGGGCGAGCAGTAGATGATAGGAGGCCTGGTCGGGTTTCAGCTCAACGGCTTTTCTGAGCAGTGGGACGGCGCCGCCATAGTCCTTATTCAGCACCCGGTCGAACCCCAGCCGGTAGTAGGCCTCGTGATCGGTGGGATCGATCTCCAGCACGCGCTGGAACGTCTTGCGCGCGTTGCCGTAATCCTCCAGGATGAGATAGGCCGTTCCCAGGTATTTCAGCGGCTGCAAAATGGTCGTCGGGTCCTCCTCGGCCTCTACGGTCCGCAGGTCCAGGGCCTGGAGCAGGGCGTCCCGGGCTACCGAACCTTCCTGGGCCACCAGGCCCGTGATGCCCATGTTCAGAAAGGCGAAATAGTCCATACTGTCGTGGGCAACCTTGGCCCGGTACATATCCAGCGAAGCGGCGTAGATCGCCGGCCGCTGATCGCGCTCGGCCTCGCGGGAGGCGCCGTAGATCTCCCTGCCGAGGTTGTAGTACACGTTACTCAGCGTTATCCGGGTCCGTTCGTCTTCCACCGCCTGTATCGCCGGTTCCAGCACGGCTTTGACGGCCGTCACGGCCTGCGCGTACTGTCCCTGCGCTATGTACGAGCGTCCGTAGTACGCATAGGGGTTCTGGTCGGTTGGATTGACCTTGATGGCCTCTTCGAGGACCGGAATGGCTTCCTCGTACTTTTCCTGGTCGAAATAGACCAACGCCAGCTGGATGTAGGGCTTCTCCGACGAGCCGTCCAGTTCAATGGACTTCTTCAGGTTGACGATGCCCTCGTCGTACTGTCCAACCTCCGGCTGCGTCTGTACCCAGCCCAGGCTGAAATGCAGCTCCGCGCTATCCGCGTTCTGCGTCACGGCTTCCTTGTATGCATCGACCGCTTCCATGTACCGGCCGTCGGCGACCAGCCCGTCCCCCATGGGCAGATAGGCTTCGACCCGGCCCGGGTCCAGCTCAATGGTCTTCATGTAGTGCGGCACGGCCATCTTGATCCGCTGCGTTTTGTTCAAGGATTCGGCCAGCATGAAATAGGCTTCGGCATTGGTCTGGTCCAGCGCTACGTATTTTTCAAGCGGTTCGACCACGAGCGGATACCTGGTGGCTATGAACTGGATATACCCCTGCTGGTACCAGGCGTCCTCCAGGTTGGGATCGAGTTTTGTCGACTGCTGGAACGCGGCGTAGGATTCGTTCCACTGCCGCGCCTTGAAATGCAACTGGCCGATCCGGTAGTGAATCATGGCGGCGTCCGGTGAATCGGGCTCCATGGCCAGAGCCTGCCGGTAGTTTGAGATCGCCAGCGCCCACACATTCTGGGCTTCGTACACGTCGCCCAATCCGCGCACGTACAGTGGATTACCCGGGTCGATGCTTTGGGCCCGGGTGAAGAGCACCATGGCGCTCGGAAGATCCTCCTGCGCGATGGCAAGCTGTCCCTGGGCGTAGAAGAACCGCGCGTCCTTGTCCTTGGTGCGCTTCAGGCCTTCCTCGATCGTCTTCTGCGCGTCCTCGAACCGGCCCGTGCGGATCTCCTGCAGGCTCAACTCGAAGCGGGCGTCGTGATTCTTCTTTTGCTGGTCGACGGAAATCAGGAACTCCGAGTACGCCTCGTCGAGGTGGCCCTGCCGCTTAAGCGCCAGGCCGAGCAGGTAGTGGGCGTCCGTGTTCTTCTTCCCGTTGCTGAGCACGTTCCGGAGTATGGAAACGGTCTGGTCGTAATCGCCGCTTTCGTAGGCCGCCCGGGCGGCGTCCACGCTCTGCGCATTCGCCACGGCCGGCGTACCGGCCAGGCCGGACAGGCTGACCAGCAGCAGCGCGCCGAGTACGAACAGGGCGCCTTTGCCTATCCTGCGGTTCACACCTGCGATCCACATGTTGGATACCTCCCGATGCTCTTGCGAGCCTTGTTATTGCAGTTTGACCGTCCGGACCGGCATGGTCGCCGGCACGACGCCTTCGTCTATGGCGATCTGCTGTCCCTTGACCGCCGTGAGAAAGGTTACGAATCCAGATACCAGGTTGACTTCCAGCGACGACCGCTTGAAGTAGCACAGCACCAGGGGCCGCCGGAGCGGATACAGCTCCTGAAGCAACTTATGCTGCGTGGGCAGCAGATAGGGACCGCTTTCATCCTCGGCGATCCGGATCGTCTTGTAATAGGCCATCGTGGTCGAGGAACGGGACGAGTTCGTGATCAGCAGCCCGGTGATCCCGATCGTGCCCGGATAGGCGCCCGCGATGCTTGCCAGGGCGGCCATCGTGCTGCAGGGATACACGTTGGCGCCGTATTCCGCGCCTTCGAGCACGACGTCCTCGAAGACCTCGTACGTGCCGGAATTCCGGTCGCGGACCAGGGGGCGGATCGCCATGTCCTTGCCACCCAGTTCACGCCAGTTGGTGATCTTCCCGGTGTAGATGTCCCGTAACTGCCCCACCGTCAGGTCTTCGACGGGATTGTCGCCGTGGACGATCACCGCCAGCGCGTCGTGGGCGACCGTCCGGGTAATGAAGTCCGCTTCGCCGGCCGAAAGCGCTTCGACCTCGGATTCATTGGGTTCGCGGGACAGCACCGCCAGGCGGCTTCTACCTTCGGAAAGATCGACCAGCGCTTCACGGGAGGTCGACTTGCCCACGTCGATGAAGGCTTCGTTGTAGACCTGCTCGTACTTGACCGCCGAACTCTCGATGTACGGGAAGGCGACCTCGGCGCTGGACACCTTGAGGTAACCCCGGGTGGCCGTTTCGTCGGGTTGGCCGCAGCCCGTCATGAAAAACAACAGGGCCGTACCGGAAAGCGCTAACCGGAAGTGGACCCCGAACCTCGCCATGAATCGTCCTCAAGGATGGAGCGGGTCTCCTCGTTCCGCTTATCCGTGTAATAGGCGGACACGAACCGGAAGACCCCGTAAAGAATGAGTACGCTGCCGAAAACCAGTCTCAATTGTTCCGTCTGAATGAACACCCGCAGGATGGTGCCGGTCAGGACCAGCACGCCGGAAACGCACATCGCCAGCGCGACCACGTAGCCAAGTGCCTGCCGAAATGACGTAATACGGATCATACGCGGGAGAAGTGGAATCCACCGAGCGGGCGCTAACGGACATTGTTGTACATAACTTCACCGGCTGGTTCAATGGCCGAATGCCGCCTTGCCCAGCCCTCCGCGGAATCGGTTTCGATCCATAGCGGACAAGCGGTAGATCGCAGGAATCCATGAGTCCTGGTTTACTGTAGTTTCAATTCTAACTAAATAAGAAAGGCTGTCCCACGTTGTCAAGTAAAAGTTACGGCTGTCGCGGCCTGCAGTCCCCTCTCTTCTCGCACAGTTCGATCAGTACGCCGCTTGTGCTCCGTGGATGCACGAAGGCGACCCGGACGCCTCCCGCCCCGATGCGCGGTTCGTCGTCGATCAGCCGGTACCCGCGGTCGCGCAAGTTCTTCAGCGATTCCGCCACGTCTTCGACTTCCAGGGCGATATGGTGGATGCCCTCCCCGCGCTTCTCGATGAAACGGGCTATCGGACTCTCCGGGGCCGTCGCCTCAAGGAGCTCCAGCTCGGTGTCTCCAGCGGGAAGGAAGGCCACGTTGACGCCGTCGCTCTCCACGGACTCCCGGCCGAGCAGCGGCAGCCCTAGGGCCTCGTGGTACAGGCGAAGCGCTTCGTCCAGATTGCGCACGGCGATCCCGATGTGGGCGACGCGGGCGGACTTTTCAGGCAGGTCCTTCGACATGGTTTTCGACATCTCCTTCATGCGGCCGGCAGTGTATCGGGCCGCCTCAAAACCGCTCGGGACGCGCCGGCGTCGCGACACGGCCGTGGCTCAAAACCGCTCGGGACGCGCCGGCGTCGCGACACGGCCGTGGCTCAAAACCGCTCGGGACGCCGGTATTCTCCGAAGACGCCGCGGAGCGTATCGCAGATCTCGCCCAGGGTGGCCCGCCCGCGCACGGCATCGATGATCAGCGGCATCAGGTTGTCCTGCGTGCGGGCCGCCGATTCGAGCTCCTCGAGTGCCCGCGTCGCGGCCCGCCCGTCCCGCGCCTTCCTGAACACGCGCACCCGTTCCACCTGGCGTGCTTCGATGGCGGGATCGACTGGAAAGGGCGCCGGCCCCTCTTCATCATCGCCGGTAAAGCGGTTCACCCCCACGATGACCTGTTCTTCCTGTTCGACGGCCATCTGGCAGGCATAGGCGCTGCGGCTGATCTCCTCCTGGGGATAACCCGCCTCGATGGCCCCCAGTGCGCCGCCGTAACCGTCGATGCGTTCCAGGTGCGCCCTCGCCGCCTCCTCGATCTCGCCGGTCAGCGCTTCCACGAAATAGGACCCGGCAAAGGGGTCCACCGTATCGGCCGCCCCGGTCTCGTGGGCGATGACCTGCTGCGTCCTCAGGGCCAGGGTCGCCGCCGATTCGGAGGGCAGGGCGAGCGCTTCGTCGAGACTGTTGGTATGGAGGGACTGCGTGCCGCCGCACACCGCCGCCAGGGCCTGCAGCGCCACCCGCACGACGTTGTTCTCCGGCTGCTGCGCGGTCAGCGTCGAACCGCCGGTCTGGGTGTGGAACCTGAGCTGCCAGGACCGGGGGTTCTTCGCCCCCACCCTTTCCCGCATGAGCCGGGCCCAGAGCCGCCGGGCCGCGCGGAACTTGGCCACCTCTTCGAAGAACTGGTTGTGGGCGTTGAAGAAGAAGGAGAGCTGGGGCGCGAAGGCGTCCACGTCCATCCCGGCGTCCGTGACCGCCTTCACGTACCCCAGCCCGTTGGCGAGGGTGAAGGCGACCTCCTGCACGGCCGTGGCGCCCGCTTCCCGAATGTGGTATCCGCTGATGCTGATGGGGTTCCATTTCGGCATGCTGCCGGCGCAGAACCGGATCAGGTCGGTGGCCAGGCGCAGGGAGGGACCGGGCGGGTAGATGAAGGTGCCCCGCGCGATGTACTCTTTGAGGATGTCGTTCTGGACTGTGCCCGCGAGCCGCTCCAGCGGTACGCCGCGCTCCTCGGCCACCGCCGCGTAGAGCGCCACGAGCACCGTGGCCGTGGCGTTGATGGTGAGTGAAGTGCTGACGGACTCCTGCGGGATTTCATCAAAGAGGGTCCGCATGTCGTCGATCGTGGAGATCGCCACGCCCGTGCGGCCCACTTCGCCCGCCACCAGGGGATGATCGGAATCATAGCCGATCTGGGTGGGCAGGTCGAAGGCCACGGAAAGTCCGGTCTGCCCCTGGGACAGGAGGTAACGGTACCGGGCATTGGTCTCTTCGGCCGATCCGAATCCCGCGTATTGCCGCATCGTCCAGAGCCGGCCGCGGTACATGGTCGGGCGGATGCCCCGCGTAAAGGGAAACTCCCCCGGCATACCAATATCGGCGTCCGGATCGATGTCCGCCGTGTCCTCGGGCGTGTACAGCCGCTTCACGGGAATGCCGGAGCCGGTTTCGAAACGGTCGCGGCGTTCGGGCAGCCGCTCCAGCGCCGGCTTCAGCTTCTGTTCTTCCCATGCTTTCCGGGCCGTTTCCAGGGCTTCCTTGCCAGCATCCATGTCCGGTGAGTCCGCGTTGCAGACGGGTAGAAGGGTGGCTGAATGGACCCTGAAAACTACACCGGAATCACCCGGAAGTCAACGGGTTTGGGGCGGCTGTCCTGCGTCGCGACGATCGGAATATGGAATCGTGTCAATCCCCTCCGGACACCCTCAGATAACCTTCGACCCGTCCGAGACGCGAATTCATTTCGTGAATCTCGGATCACATCGATGAGAGCTCGGTACGCAGGGCGACAAACTCGGTACGCATTTCCTTCAATTCCGATCTCACCTCATCCCTGAACTCCTTGTCTTCCCGATCCATGTAAGTGAGTGTCGCGATGAAGAGGATTCCGAGCGACACAAGAAACATCCCAACCGCGGTTGCCATCTGTGCGCCGAATGTCCAGTTGTCACGGGATGTTGCAGTCAAATTCATCCTCCAGGTCTACGATCCTGTTCAGCAGGATGAGACTGCGGTATCGACCCCTTATCGACCGATGCGGCGTCATCCACCGAAGCATCGGGACCCCTGAGATGTTCCTCGATGGACAACAGTCGGTTTTCAATCGCCACGAAACGACGATCTATCGCCTCAAATCGACGATCTACGGCATCGAACCGACGATCTACCGCCTCGAATCTACGATCTACCGCTTCGAATCTACGATCTACCGCTTCGAAACGACTGTTCATGGTTTGCAATCCAGCGAAGAAGACGATAATGATCGTAAAAATCGTTCCGACGAAACCACCGATCATTACCCAATCCTTCCGTTGCATCATTTCTCCATAACGGTAAACCTTGAATCAGCCGCGGGACCTGGCGTGCAATTCCCTTAGGTTGCAGACCCCCTTATATAATGAAATAGCCGAAATCGGGTCGGATATCTCGTATGAAAAAAACCTTCTGTGGGTAATTGGGAGTCTGACCGGCTGGTGGGAAACGGTCTTAGGAGAGCCAGAAACCGACTGGGAGCGACGGAAGCCGACCAGGCGTGGCAAGGCCCAGCCAGAAGCGCCAGGAGGCGGCTAGGAACCGGCGAGACCCAGCGCGGCGGCTTCGCCCTGCATGGCCTCGATGACGTTGGCGATGTGGTCGCCCAGATCGAGACCGAGGCTATCGGCCCCTTCGACGATGTCCTCGCGGGAGACGGCACGGGCGAAGGCGACGGCCTTCATCTTCTTGCGCACGGATTTCACCGTCACCTCGTGCACGCTTCCGGATGGACGCACGAGGGCAACGGCGGTGATGAAGCCCACGAGTTCATCCACGGCGAATAGGGTCTTGTCCATCAGGCTGCGCCGTTCGAGGCCGAGGTAGGTGGCGTGGGACTTGATGGCGTAGATGACGTCCTCGGGATAGCCCTGCTCCTCGAGGATTCTCGCCCCGCGCATGGGATGATCCTCGGGGTCGGGTGTGGCTTCGTAGTCGAAGTCGTGCAGCAGGCCTACGATGCCCCATTTCTCCTCGTCCTCACCGTACTTCCTTGCGTAGTGGCGCATGGCCGCCTCCACGCCCAGGGCGTGCTTCCGCAGGCTGTCCGTCTTCGTGTGTTCGTGCAGCAATGCGAGCGCGTCGTCGCGGTTCAATGCGATTCCCTTCTCGGTGGGCGGGCGGCCGGTCGAATGGGCGGCCAGTCGAATGGGCGGCCTACCGGACCACGGCCCGGCCGTAGTAGTAGGGCAGGGCCTGGGCGGACGGTCGGTAGGACCACGCCAGCCGGGCCTTGCCGATGTTGGCCCCGGGACCGGCATCGGTCTCGTCGCCGTCGTAGATCACCACGTTGAAGCCGATGGTCTCGCCGGTCTGAGGCGGCGCGCCGCCCGGCATGTCGGACCAGGGGATGGCGGTCTCGATCACGTAGCTGGTCTCGGTGAACCTGGACGCCACCCGCATGCCCGGCGCCGTCTTCTCGATCACGCCCTGACGCGCGTCGGCGTCCCTGGCCGCCCTGGGTTCGCGTCCCGCCGTGGTGCCGGGAAAGATGCCCGCCTTGAAGACCGACAGCGTGTTGTCGCTCCGGCCTGAGGGATCGACGCAGATTTCCACGGCATCGGACCGCCAGTGGCCCTTGATGTCGTCCGGCGCGATGTTGCAGACCACCGCGTCGTCCCGCACGTCCACGGCGACGTACAGGTTCGCCTGGTCGTAGGCTGCGCGGAAGACCGCGCTGCAGTCGTCATCGCCGCCCGGTAGGGAACCCGACCAGATGTGGTCCGACGGGATGGCATGGGGCTCGATCCCCGCCCAGTCTGCGAGATCGCCGTCGATCTCCATGGGACCCGCCGCGGGCGCGAGATCCATGACCGGCAGCACGTCGATCATGCCGCTGCCGTCAACGGTCTGGCCAGCCGGGCCCGAACCTTCCGCCTGGTCAGCCGACAGCCGCACCGGGTAGCTGCCCTGCACGACATCATCCGGCACGCGAACGGCGAAGGAGACCGTCGTCTCTCCACGGCCAGGTATCTCGTAGTCCGCCTGTAGGGGGCCGTCCGTCCACCCATCTGGAAGATCGAGCCTTACCCGGCCCGATGCGCCTTCGGGCATCCGGCTGACGACCCTCGCCTCCAGGGCACCGGTCATGCCCGATCCGATGGACAGCGCGGCGGGCAACAGGTCCGCGACCCACGATACCTGGTGTGTTTCGGCCCAGCGACGGTAGCGGACGATGTCCGAACGGGGCACCATGCCAATGGACAGCGGTTCCGTCGAAGGCGGCGGACCCAGCGCGATGCCGCTGTCGCGCGGCCCCTCCAGACCGCCGAGGAGGGTCTTGAGGCCTTTCGGCGAAGGCGGTACGAGGGACTTGACCAGCATGAACGCCTCCGCCCCGGCACCGCGCGGCGGCACCGTGGCCCTGCGGTCGAAACCCTGCGACCGGAAGTTGCGCAGGGCCAGGGACTTGATCTCCGCGTAGCTCATGAAGCGGCTGGGCGAGATGTCGCCCGTGGGTATGAAGATGGCACCCAGCCGGCGGGCATTGTAGTAAAGTTTCACCGGCTGCCACGTACGCAGATACTCGTCCTCGATCTGCGCCGGAAACTGTTCTGGGTCGGCCGCGGCAGTGAAGGCCTCCGTGGCAAGCCGGGCTGCCACCTGGTGATGGCCGTGGGTGCCCGGGCCGGGCCACATGGTCACGATGACTTCCGGACGGAGCAGGCGGACCATCCGCACGACCCTGCCCAGCGTGTCCTCGTATCCCCACACGTCGTAGGTGGCCTGGTCGCTCAACGTGTAGAAGAAATCGGTCTTGTCCAGGAAGTAGACCAGGTCCACCCCGTACTCGGCGGCCGACCGGCGGATCTCGGCCTCGCGAAGTATGCCCAGCGACGGTCCGAGCTCCCGGCCGATGGCGTTGCCGCCGCCCTCGCCGCGCGTGATGAGCACGATACCCGCCTTCGCGCCGCCGTCGAGGACCTCGCGCGCGAAAGTGGCTGTGACCCCGCTTTCATCATCGGGATGGGCGCCTATGTAGAGCAGGTCGACTTTCAGCAAGTGGTCGGATCGCATCTGTTCAATGGGCTGTGCGAAGACTGATCCGGACAGCGTCAGGGGAAGCAGGACGAAGGCGAGCCATCTTCCCGCAAGTATGCAAAGATCACGCATCATTTCATGTCACATCTGAGAAAACGGGCGTAACCCGGATCGAATGGCATTACCAGCGTCAAAAATCTCGAATCTGCTTACGGCAACAGTTTCATCACCGCTACGGCAAGTGCAACGATGATTCCGACGGTCCACCGTAACCCGTTGACGCTGTTCCTTACATCCTCTTTAACATCCTCTTTGATTTCTCGTACATCCTCTTTGATCTCCCTGCGGAAGTCGCGCAGGTCATCCCTGAAGCTTTTCTGCAGGTCATCGCGAGTGGATTGTATCCTGGCATCCATGGACTGTATCCTGGCATCCATAGACTGTATCTTTTCGTCCATGGATCTGAATCGTTCATTGGTATGTACGATTACCTTTGCGATCAAATCCCGGATACCCTGAATATCTTCTTCGACCTTGGCAAACGATTTCTGCAGCGTGCCGGTCAGGCCCTCGAAATTCGATTTGATCGTGTCCATGTCCGACTCCAGGGCCGATATCCTGTGATCGAAATCGTCGGTGTGATCTGGTACTTGTGGTTTATTCAATTTAAACCTCCGTTGTGGATTGTTCAAGGAGAACCATGGTGGTCTTCCTCTTGCCGTTGCGACCTTGATGAATGCCCGCTATATAAAGGTTAGTCGCTGGTAGTTTTCGCATTCTCGTGTCTCATTTTGTTTTTCTCACCTCGGAGGGATATCCACATGGGCGATCTGATCGTCGTTCATCCCGACTTCGACGGGGTATGGCCCTTTGCCGCCGGCCACTTCCATGCCTTATGGCCCGAAGCCGAACTGATCCGCACGGCGCACGGGGACGACCGGCCCCTGGGCGAGGTCGTGGCAGACGCGGGACCTGCGGACTCGGGACCAGTGGACCATGAGGGACTTGCGGACCATGCGGGAAGGGTGACGCGGCTGGCCACGCTCGGCATGAAGGTGACCGTTGAGTGCCTAAGGAAGTTCGATGCGCTGGAAGAAGCGACTTTCCAGGCCGCCTACGGCCGGGGACTGGACGAGGCATGCGACGCATACCTGGCCGAAGCCGGCGTCGCCGTTTACGTCCATCCGAGCGAGGGGTTCTGGTCGCAGTCCGTGGCGGAATTCGGGCTGGCGCTGACGCTGTGCGGCTTGCGGCGGATCCCCCAGCTGCACCGGGAGATCATCGACGGTCAGGGGCCGTGGGACTACGAGCCCCCCGGCGGACGGGGCCGGTCCGGGGCGCGGGGCCAGCAGTTCGGCGACGATCCCGCCTTCGCGAACGGCACGCTGGCCGGCAAGCGGGTGCGGATCGTGGGTGCCGGCAACATCGCCAGCCGGTACGCGAGCTTCGCGTCCATGCTGGGCGCCGACGTGGCGTCTTGGGACCCCTACGCTACCGAACCGGGTTTTCACCGCGCCGGCGCACGCCGGGTCTACCACCTGGACCAGTTGGTATCGGACGCGGAGGTGTTCGCGCCCATGGTGCCGCTTACTGAATCCACGCAAGGCCTGGTCGTTGCCGAATACATCGACGCGTTGCCCCGCGGGTGCCTCGTGGTGCTGGTGACACGGGCCCTGATCTGCGACATGGAAGCGGTCCGGCGGCGGGTCCTGGCCGATGAACTCAGCCTGGCTTCGGACGTATGGGACATAGAACCCCTGCCCCTCGGCGATCCGCTGCTCGGGCGCCAAAACGTCGTGCATACGCCGCACAACGCCGGCCGAACGATCGACGCAAATCGGGCCTGGGCGGAGAAGCTGGCCGACCAGTTCAGGCCGCGGTAGCAGCTTGCCGCAAACGTGGTGATAATGTGGATGTTGATAGGATGTGGATAACTCGGGGAGCGGAAGGTGAATCAGGTGTGAATTACGTGTGGATATCTATTGTGGAGAAAGGCGTGCTTAACTGTTCCTGCCGAATGGGAGGATTAGAAAGTTATCTTCCAATCAACCCTTTGCCGTTTTGCTTCTCCATCCGAACCACGCCGGCGACTCTCGCTTCCTGTTTGAAATCGAATTCCGCCTGTGCTGACTCCCAACAATAACCCGGCCGCTTCATTTACATGGAGTAATACCCATGAACAAATTGCCGACATTAATCGGGTTGTCAGTATTATTGCACAATTCACACACAAATTCCAGGCAGAATACACAAGATTGAACAACAATCTATAAGAGATCATTATATCGT
>VXWP01000067.1 GCA_009835325.1 Gemmatimonadota bacterium
GGCCCGAGAGGTTCGAACCGGACGCGCCGGCGGACGCGTCGGCGTGGCCAGCCGGCCCGGCGTTCCCGGAGCCCGTCAGACCCGCCGCGCTGATCCACAGGGCGATCAGCCCCGGGCTGTGGCGGCACACCTCCTCCCAGCTCACCCGGCAGTTCCCCTTGGCGCCGCGCAGGTGCCCGGCGGTCAGCAGCCGGCAGAGGTGGGCGTAGCCTTCCCGGTCCTGGACCAGCAGCAGGATCTCCGATCCGTCCCGGAGGCTGACCTGCGCCCCCACGACCAGATGGACGTCCAGTTCCCGGGCGCGGACGTGGGCCCGCACGATGCCGTACACCCCGTTGCGGTCGGTGAGGGCCAGGGAGGAAAGCCCCAGGCGCCGGCAGGCCTCCACCAGTTCCTCGGGATGGCTGGCCCCTTCCAGGAAGGAGTAATTGCTCTTGCACCAGAGGGGCGCGTAGGGCGGGTCCATCATTCCACCCGGCCCTGGACGTACCAGCGGCCGCTCCCGTGGTCGTAGTAGATCCAGAGGGTTTCGCCCCGCGCGGTATCGACGAAACGGTAATCCCTCCGGATTTCCCGGACCCACCATCCGCCGCTGACCAGGTGTTCCGGGGGCGGGCCAAGCGGGCCGGGGCCCGAAGGCGCCTGCCAGTTCACGGGCTGGCCTTCCAGGAGCCGGGGACGGGCGTGGGCGCGGCGCACCAGGGCGCGCACGGCCACCGGCCGGGGGGCGGCCGCGGCGAGCTTGCCGAAGGGCTGCCACCCGAAACGGGCTTCCGGGAAATGCCCCGATGCCAGCCGCGCCGTGAGGACCGAACCGGGGCCGAACTCGGCCCGGACCCGCGCCAGGGCCCGCATGGCCGAGCCGGTGTCGCGGTCCGGATTCTCCTGCAGGAGGTTCAGCTTGTCGGCGGTGACGGGCACGCCCTCCACCTCGAGGGCCAGCGCCACCGGGGGGAAGGGGAAGGAAATCGTTTCCAGGCGCAGGCCCACCAGCTCCAGCAGGACCCGGGCATCCAGCGTCGGTTCGGCCGCCTGGACCCGGCAGCGGTGGCGCGTGCCGTTCTCCTGCCGGAACGCCAGTCGGAGGGCGGCGGCCGCCTGGTATCTTTCGCCCGCGGCCTTCAGCAGGGGCGCCAACAGCTGGGACACCCGGAACTGGAGGCCCCGGACGTCCGATTCGTTCGCGTCCAGTTCCATCCGGGCGCGGAGCGGTTCGGAAAGGTCCCGCGGCTGAAGGGGCAGGGACCGGTCTCCCGCCGCGAAGCGGTAGAGGGCCCGGGCCTGCTCGCCGAGATGCCGGGCGATCCGCTCCCCGGGAAGGGCCAGGAAATCCCCCACGGTATACACGGCCAGCTTGTCCAGCCGTTCCCGCAGCTTCGGCTCGAGTTGCAGATCGAGCAGCCGCACCTTTCGGCTCTCGGCTTCCTCGGCCTCCAGGGTGGGGAGCACGGCCACCTGGTTCCTCGCCTTGGCGACGGCATAGGTGCCGAAGCGGCCGAAACCGACCGCGATGCTCGCCGGCAGTTCCAGCCCGGAGAGGGCGGCGTGCATCTGCCCGGCCCAGTCCTCCAGCGACGCGTAGAGCCGGTCCAGCCCCCCCGCGTCCACCCAGAAGATCCCCGGCTCCTCCGCGCTCGGCTCCACACGGGGGCTGAAACGGTCCAGCGCGCCGTGGACCTGCCGGACCGCCGCCCCGACCTCCTCCTCCGAAACCGTTCCCGCGCACAGGCCGCGGTCCAGGGAGAGGGCCGCGGCGTACTTCATGCCCGGCCGGATCCCGCCCCGGACGGCCGCGGCGTTGAGCCACAGGATGGGACTCAGGGGCTTATCCTCTTCCACCACCGCCACCGGCCGTTCCCGCCACTGCGGATGGCTCCGCAGCAGGAGCCGCAGCGGCAACGCACGGATGTTAATGCAGGCCGTCCGGCCCCCGGCAGATTTCGGTGTGGCGCCAGCCCGGTCCATGACGTTTGTCCTTCAGGATTTCGATTTCGCATTGAAAACGGTCCACCGCCAGGCGGCGGCAGGAGGTCTGGCCCCTCAGGGTGACCATCGGCCCCAGCGAAGGCGCCTCGCGGGACTTGGCGGTCAGGCACAGGAGGGCGGCGTGGTGGTCCCGCGCCTGCCGGGCCAGGCGCACCTGCAGGGGCACGGGGATCCTGGAATCGGCGTGCAGGTCCATCACCACCAGGCCGAAGCCGCCCGAACGCAGGACCCGGTCCGCCGACCGTGCCGCGGCCCGGGCGTCCGGTACGCGGATGACCACCAGGGCGTCCAGGTCCACGCCGCTCTCCGCCGCGTCCGGCGCGAAGAAGGTGTCCGGCGTCGCCGTGATCCAGGCCGCCGGCTCGCCCTCGAGCTGGGCGTCCAGCACCAGCCGGAAGGCGGCCGTCAGCAGGGCGGCCCCCGGGACGGACGAAAGCTCGCAGAGGCGCCCGGCCAGATGCGACCGCGACCAGCACGGCCGCTCCTCCCGCTTTCCGGCGGGCATCCGCGTGAAATAGGGCTCGAGATCCTGCAGATCCCGATCCTGCAGATCCCGATCCTGCAGGGACGACATGATGATTCCTTCGGTTGTGCGATGTGTGCGATGTGTTACTCGACGCACCGGGGGCCGGCCGTCCTACTCGACGCTCCGCCGTATCTCGATGACCTTGCCCAGCAGCGAAAAGGGCGCGCCGTCCTCCCGGGGGATGATCGGATCGAAGGCCTCGTTCTCCGGATGCAACTCGACGCGGCCGTCCCGCTCCCGGTACCGCTTGACCGTCGCCTCGTCGCCCACCAGGGCCACCACGATGTCCCCCGGACTGGCCGTCGGCTGCCGGCGCACGATCACCATGTCCCCCGGCAGGATGCCGGCATGAAGCATGCTCTCCCCCTCCACGGTCAGGGCGAAGAGTTCATCGTCGTCGAAACGCGTCTGCACCATGATGTATTCCGGCGGATCCTCCATGGCCTCGGTCAGCTCACCCGCCTGTACGCGCCCCAGCATGGCGATCAACTGGGTGGGGCTGGCCTTGCCGAACTCCGGCAGCCGGTAACCCCGGGATCGGCCGTCCACCTTGGCGAGTTTCCCCTCGAACACCAGCTTCTCCAGGTGCTGGCGGGCGGACTGGACCGCACGGAACCCGAAGGCGCGCTGCACGTCCCGGGTCGTGGGCGGGGTCCCGCTCAAGATACGCTCCCGCACGAAATCGTAGATCTTCTCCCTGGTCTTTCCAGGCGATGTGTAGGCCATGATGATCTCCTCGCGGTCCGGGGATGAGGGAAACGGAGCGGCGCGTCACTATGGGCCAGCGCGATGGGCTGACGAATTGGGCCAGCACAACGGGGTGGCGCGCCAAAACGCACCGAATCGCGCCAAAACGAGCGCCTGAAAATCCATAAAACAGACATTTGTCTGTTATGTCAAGCGGTTTTTAGGAAATTGGGGGGTTAGAACAGGTGAGCGCCATTCGTGGAGTGGGAGATTACAAAGTGTGGCGAGAGCGGCTTATGGAATGGCAATCATGCGTTAATGGGCTATTTCAAGGTAAGCCGATTTCGCTGTGGGCTCGGGTATGGGATACCCTTCTTCTTTCATCCCGTCGAGATGAAACTCGATCGCTTCCTTCATGTTCGATTCTACTTCAGACCGTGTAGTACCAGTTGATACGCAACCTGTAAGGTCAGGTGAATACGCCGAGAATCCGGTTCCGGTCTTTTCTATAACGATAAGGTAACGGCTCATGATTCGCTTCCCCTGGCAATCTGCGACTGCTTCAGAATACTGTTGAATGTACCACTGGCCATGTCATCATTCAGTTTTCCCGCAACCGTTACGAGTCCTTCCTTCCAAGGATGCTTGTACTGCCGATAACTACCTCTCGTCCTCACAAGATACCAGCCGTCCTTCTCGATAAGACGGATGATCTCCCGAACTTTCATAGACTCGTTTCAACTCCATCCGGTCTTTAAATTGAACTCCTGATGATTTCGGATCCTGACAC
>VXWP01000068.1 GCA_009835325.1 Gemmatimonadota bacterium
ACGGCGGTCGCATAGAGTCCCAGTCCGCCCGCCCCCTGAATAACCACCGTGTCTCCCAGGGTTACACCGATCTGGTTGAGACCATAGATGACTTCCGACAGAGCGCAGTTGATCGGGGATACGATCGCGTCCGAGAGCTCATCGGGCACCTTGAAAACCCAGTGGCCGCGTTTCATGTAGTAGTATTCCCCGTAGGCGCCGTGAAAGTGCGGAGGCTGATCACTCGAGACGCCGATCCAGTCTCTGTAGCGGTCGGGACATCCCGGTTTGCCGTTGAGGCACGTCCAGCACTTTTGACACGGTTTGAAGTAGGAGTAGACGATGCGATCCCCTTCGGACAGCGGCTGACCGGCACTGTCAGTGGAGACGTCGCGCCCCATGGCTTCGATGGTACCGATCATTTCGTGCCCGAGTACCTGGGGGATACCGCTCTCTATTCTGGGACCGTGTCCACGCCAGATGTGCAGATCGGAACCGCAGATATTCGCCATGCGGATCCGGACGAGCATATCGTCCGCCGTAACCGACGGTACGGGGTATTCACGAATCTCCATCGGTGCCTGCGGCTGGGTGTATACAGCGACTTTTCCGGTTTTCATGACTGGTCTCCCGTCTCCTCCTGCCAGGCCTGGATCCGCTCCGTAAGGTCCGATACCCGGCCGGCCTGCTCGCCCCTGTGATACAGATTCTCAAGCTCGTGGGGATCGCTGTTCAGATCGTACAATTCCCCCTGGCCCTTCCCATACAGGTTGAGTTTCCATCCGTCCGAGGCCACGACGGTCCGGTAGGGGTGCACCATGCTCTGGTTCGGTTCCGCTTCGCCGAATCCGGCAGGAGCGTGGCCGTCAGCGCCGCTCCACTCGACGAACACGTCGTCGCCTTCCAGGTTTTCTTGCCCTTTCAGTACCGGAACCCGGCTTCGACCCTGCAACCGATCCGGACGCTCGAGGCCAAGCAACTCCATCAGCGTGGGGACCAGGTCGATGTGGCTGAACCGGCCGCTGACCTGGCGCGGAAGCTGATTCACCATAGGCGCGCGCAACACCATGGGCACCTTGATGGACTCCTCGTACATGAGCGTCTTGCCCAGGATGCCGTGATCGCCCATCAACTCGCCGTGGTCGGACGTGAATACGACGATGGTGTCATCGGCCTTGCCGCTCTCCTCCAGGGCCTTGAGGATCCTCCCTACCGAACGGTCCACCAGGGTAATGTTGCCCCAGTATCGTGCCATGAGCGCTCGCCAGCCCGGATCGGTGCGCAGGTCCAGCCCGTAGTTTTCGGATTGCATGTAGAAGGCGGCCATCAGCCGGACGAGCAGCGGCGCGTCGTCGGGCGGCTGCCGCATGAATGCCGGTCCGGTGGGCAGGCTGTTCGGATCGTAGTAGTCGTTGAGCGGACCGGTGTGCGGGGGATGGGGCTCGAGGTAGCTGACGCAGAGGGCAAAGGGGTCGTCGCCCTGCTGGCAAATGTAGTCGGCCGCGCGCTCGCCCAGGTACCACGCCTTGGTGCATTCCTCCGGCAGGGACGCCGCGTAGTGTCGCGAGAAGACCTGTTGACCCAATAGCTCGATATCGGGCGTGTATCCTTTACCCACCAGGAAATGATGATAGTCGCTGACTTCGGTGAGCCGATCCGTTTCCGAGTAACCGCGGCGATATTGGTCTTCCGTGCCCACCCAGGTCTTGAAGCCATGCTGCGGGAAGATCTCGTCCCCCAGATGCCATTTCCCCATGAAGGCCGTATCGTATCCCTCCGGCAGCATCTCGGCGATGGTCGGTATGTCAGCGGCCAGGGGCACGTTGCAGGACGGAACGCCCGCCGTGTGCGGCCAAAGCCCTGTGAGCATGGTGGCCCGGGCCGGGCTGCAAACGGGCTGGCTCACGTAGGCGTTTTCGAAGACGAAGCTGTCCGACGCCAGCGCGTTGAGCGCGGGGGTTTCGATCTGGTGGTTTCCGTAGCACCCCAGCGTATCCGCGCGCTGCTGATCGGTGAAGATGTAGAGCAGGTTGGGGCTTTTCATACGTTACCTTCGCGATTGGCCTTCGAGCGCGGCGTCAGGTTGAACCAGGTCTGATGGCCGGCGAAGAACCGGTCCAGCTCATCGACCATGTAGTGGAAGAAGTGGGGATAATCCTCTCCCGTGCGGCCGGAGAAGTGGGGCGTGAGAAAGACGTTCGGCAGTCCAATGATCTCGCTGTCTTCGGGGATGGGCTCCGGGTCGAACACGTCCAGCCCCGCGGCGATGTCCCCGCGCTTGAGGCGCTCGATCAGGGCCGCCGTGTCGACGATGGCCCCGCGCGAAACGTTCACGAACACCGCGCCCGATGGAATGAGGTCCAGTTCGCGCTTACCGATCATGCCCCGGGTATGGGGGGTGAGGGGCGCCACGCAGATGATCGCGTCACACTGTGAAAGCACATTTTCCAGCGACGTCTGCAGGAAGCCCAGCGCTTCGGGCAGTTCCTGCGGCAGGTAGGGATCGTGCACCCAGAGCTCGACCTCGAAGGGCCGCAGCAGCTTCATCAGCCGCCGCCCCATGTGTCCACCGCCGATGAGTCCCACCCGCTTGCCGGTCAGGATGCCCGCCATGGGTTGAATGAGGCTTCTATCCTGTGTGTTGCGGTCGATGATCCGGCGGAAGAGCGCGCCGGCATTGCGCATGGAGATCAGCGTCAGGGCCAGGGCCCACTCGGCCACGGGATAGGTGGATCCGTTGGTCGTATCCACGGTACGAATGTCGCGCGCCCACAACGTTTCCAGGTCCAGCCGCGCGGCAAACCGGTCGCCTTCCAGTTCGCCGACGAACCGCAGCCGGGGCGCGGCATCCAGGATCGCCGCGTCGATCCTTGGCGCGCCGTGGCACACGACGAGGGCGTCCACGCCCGCCATTTCTTTCGCCAGCCGCGCCGTAGTCTCGGGGTCCGTACTGGTATCGTAGATTCCACCGCCCTCGCTGTGGAACCACGTCCAATCGGCAAAGGCCTCGAGTCGGGTCAGTTCCTCAGGCGGCAGATAGCCGTTGCGTACCCGCTCGTCGCAGGCGATGAGTACTTGCGGTCGACTGTTTGACATTCGCGCTCCTCACGGTGCCTCTAAGCATTCAACCGAAGGCCTCGGCATACTTCAGTGTACGACTGGTCTTCATACCGTAGAAACCCCGTACTTCCGGATCGGGATGGTCCCGCCAGAGCCGAGCGGGAATCATGGTGCAGTCGCTAAGCACAGGGCCATCACGATGGCCGTAGTAGATCTGGACGGTCTTGCGCTCGTGCGGGGTGATGCGTACGGTCGCGGCGTGGAGCACGGACAGGTTGAACAGGATGACGGTGCCCGCCGGACCATGAAGGTGGACCTTGCCGCGCTGTGCGAGTTGCTCCTGGGTCTCGAGTATGTGTCCGTCGCAGGGTTCAGGCGATATTGAGAAGCAGTGCGTACCCTCGTGAACATCGGAAAGGTAGAGCATCATCTGCAGATAGCCGCACCGGTAGGGCCGGTCCGTAGCATGGGGACGGTCCCTGTGCCAGATCTCCTCCGGGTTGCTGTCGCGCGGGACCATATGCCGCAGGCAAACCTCCCCCAGCCAACTTGGCCCTTCGAAGATCGTCTCGACCGGGTCGATCAGGGCGGAGTGGCGGATGAGACCGTCGATTTCCGGCGAGGAGATCAGCGGATCGCAGTTCAGGGTCTGGTGGCCGTGATTGGAAATGGGATGCCAGAAGCAGCCCGATTCCGACTTGTCGCGGTCGTACAGGTCAATGAATCGATTCAGTTCCTCGCCGGTAAAGACCTGGCCGAGGTTGACGTAACCATGCTGCTTGAAAAACTCGAGATCTGGCATGCGAGGAATTGGTTTCGAAATTGGTGTGTTTACTTGCAAAAGAAATGACCATACATTGCCAGCGTCAAGTAGTTCACCGTATCGATCGCGGCGTCAACCATACTACGCCTTTCTACAGTTCTTTGCAGCCCACCAGGAGCACACGAAATGCCCAGAACAGTCCTCAATGCCGCCCTGATCGGATGCGGCAGCAGAGGTCGGGGCCACATCGAAGTCATGAAATCCTTCGACGACCTGCAGTTCGTGGCCGTCTGCGATCCCGTCAAGGAACTCCGCGACCGGGTCGCTGAAGAGAATGCCGTTCCGTACAGGTACGATGACATTGGGGACATGCTGGCAAAAGAGGAACTGGACCTGGCGGTCATCGCGACTCCGGCTCACCTGAACGGCCAGTGCGCGCTGCCGGTGATCCAGGCCGGGGTCCACACGCTGCTGGAGAAGCCGCCCGGGCTGTCCGGTGCGGAAACCGAGGGGCTCCGCGATGCAGCCAATGCGTCCGGCGCGAAGGTGCTGGTCGGCTGGAACCGCCGTTTCCATTCGCTGATCTGCAAGGCACGCGGCCTGATCGAGGAGCGGGGTCCCATTACCCAGATCGTGGCGGAATTCCACAAGAGCATGACCGGTCTGCACCGGCGGGGCTTCCCCGATCATCTGCTGGACAACTTCATCTACGAGACGCCGATCCATGCCATCGACCTGACCCGGTCCCTGGCCGGAAGTTCCCCTATCGTCGAGCTGCACGCCGTCGCCCGCCGGACTAATTCGCCTTTCGTCGACGTTTACGCCGCGCTCATCCGCTTCGAGAACGGGTGCGTGGCCCAGCTCACGGCCAATTTCACGACGGACGCCCGGCTGGAGCGCTACGAAATCCACGGCAGGGACTGCTCGGCCTACCTCGAAGGCGTGAGGAAAGCCGTGGTCCAACGCGACGGAACGACCGAAGAATTCGACTTGGTGGAATCCGGCGGCACCGCCGAACAGGCCCGCTTCCTGGTCGACTGCATCAAGGAAGACCGTCCGGTGGACCTGCCCGCTGCGGGCCTGGACGAGGCCGTCGAGACGATGAAGCTGGCCGACCGAATCCGGGCGGCGTTGCGCGACTGAGCCGAGCTGCGCGACTGAGCCAGCCTTCGGTTTCTTGACATCCGGGCGACCGCATGATAGGATGCTAGGGGAATGAAGCTATTGCACTGAGCAACTCGGCGGCGAGTAAGCAGGAGGAGCCATTTATGACGTTTACTAAATCCAGGCAATTCATTATCGGGCTCGTAGTCACTCCCCTGTTGGCCATGGGCTGCGGCGAGGAGGTGGACACCGTGGATACCGACGAACAGCTCATGTCCCTGGCTCGCGCGTCCATCTCCCAGATCGAAGGGGAACTGACCCTGGATGGACTGCAGGAGCCCGTCGAGGTGATCCGGGACCGCCACGGCATACCTCACATCTACGCACAGAACACGGATGACCTCTTCTTTGCCCAGGGTTACGTGATGGCCCAGGACCGCCTGTGGCAGATGGAGCTCTGGCGCCGGTGGCGGGAAGGGCGCCTCGCGGAGATCTTCGGTCCCGAGGCCTTCGATTACGACGCAAGGACGCGGCTCATGATGTACCGCGGACCCTTCGACGACCGGGAGTGGACCAGCTACCACGCCGAGGGCGAACGTATCTTCACGGCGTACGCGAACGGCGTCAACGCCTATGTCGACACGCAGGCCGACAACCTGCCGGTGGAGTTCAAGCTGACGGGCATCCGGCCCGGCCGGTGGACGAAGGAGACGGTGGTGCGGCGATGGACCGGTCTCTTCTTCCCGAGCGCGGGCAACGACGCCGGGGACGAGATCCGGCTGGCCCGGTCCGTGGCGGAACTGGGCGTAGAGGAGGCCAATCGACGCGCGGCGCCCCTGCCCTGGGATGACCTCGTGGTGCCGGAGGGCCTGGACGTGACCATCGTCCACGAGGATATCGTGAACGCGATGCGGAAAGGGGAAGGCGATCCCCTGGTACCCGGCCGCCTGCCGCAACTCGAACTCGTTGAACCGTATACCGGACTGGTACCCACGGACCGCCAGGCCGAGGCGCCTACCGAAGAGCAGCTGCTCGAGATCGGCAGCAACAACTGGGCCGTGAGCGGCGCCCTGTCCATCACGGGCCAGGTCATGGTCGTCAATGACCCCCACCGCCGCCTCGAGAACCCCTCGCTGCGGTACTATTCCCATCTGAACGCCCCGGGCTGGAACGTAATCGGGGCCAGCGAGCCGCCCTTCGTGGGCGTGACCGCCGGACACAACGACCGGGTCGCGTGGGGATACACCTTCGCGGGGGTCGACGTGAACGACGTGTACGTAGAGGAGCTCCATCCGGATCAGCCGGACATGGTGAGGTGGCGGGACGGATGGGAACCCCTGCGCGTCATCACGGAAGAGATCCCGGTGAGGGGCGAAGAGCCCCGGGAAGTCGTGCTGAAGTACAGCCGACACGGTCCCGTGTTCTACGAAGATCCGGAGAACGGGGTGGTCTATGCCGTGCGTTCCATCACCCACGAGCCGGGTACCGCGCCGTACCTGGGCTGCTTCCGCATGGCCCAGGCCGAGAGCGCCGAGGACTTTTTCGAGCGGGCCATGTTCTGGAAGGTGCCGACGCACAACCTGGTATTCGGCGATGTGGAGGGTAATATCGCCTTCCAGGTTTCGGCCCTCACGCCGGACCGCGAAGGCTGGAACGGCCGGCTGCCCGTCCCCGGCGACGGGCGGTACGAGTGGCAGGGGTTCCGGGAAGACCTGCCCCGTGAGTACAATCCCCAGCGCGGCTGGGTCGGGACGGCCAATAACGATTCGCACCCGCCGGACTACACCGGACGCCCGGTCATGTTCCACTCTTCGAGAGGCGTCGAATACTCCCGGATCGAGCGTATGAAGCAGCTGCTGCAATCGAACCGCAAGTACACCGTCGACGACCACAAGCGCATCCAGCTGGACGCGTATTCACTGCGGGCCGAGGCCGATATTCCGTCGTTTCAGGGCTGGACGTCGGACGACGCGGAGGTCGACCGCGCCCGGGCGCTCGTGGCCGGCTGGAACGGCGTGCTGAACCGCGACAGCGCCGGTGCGGCAATCTGGTACCGGTGGCGGGGCGAGGCCGAAGCCGCCGCCTACGACGCGGAGACGCCGGACGACGAACGCCAGCCCCTCGTGGAAGCCGGATTGCGCAAGACCGTGGACCGGTTGAAATCGGAACTGGGCGAGGATTGGGGTGAGTGGCGGTACGGGCGCCTGCAGAAGAGTCCCTTCACCCACCTCCTGTCCGACGCATTCTCCCTGCCCGCCGTGGAGCGGTCGGGCGGCTTCGGCACCATCGCCGCCACGTCGGTGAGCTTCCGGCACATCCTGGACACGGAAGACTGGGACCGTTCGGTCTTCATCATCACGCCGGGACAGTCTGGACAGCCCGGAAGCCCCTACTACGGCAGCCTGCTGGATACCTGGGGGAACGACGAGTATCTCCAGCTGGCGTTCAGCCGGGAGGCGGTGGAAGCACTCGCGGGGCACCGGCTCACTCTGTCTCCGCGCTGAGCGGCGGGGACAACCGGTGGGGACGATCGTCGGGGACCATCGACGGGGACGCTCGGCCGATATTGAAACTTTGTCGCCGAAGGGACGTTAGCTGAGTGGAGTACCGCGTACTGGGAAAAACCGGGATCGAGGTCTCGTCCGTCGGCCTGGGCTGCTGGCCCATGGCCGGGATGGCCGGCGGGGCGAACTGGTCGGGTATCGACGACGAAGAGTCCATCGCCACCATACAACACGCGGAATCCCTCGGCATCAACCTGCTCGACACGGCCAACGGGTACGGCGCCGGCCATAGCGAAAGGATCATCGGCCGGGCGCTCAGGGGCAGGCGGGACCGCTACGTGGTCGCCACCAAGGTCGCGCCGAGATCCGACGACCCGGAGGAGCCGCTGCAGCGGTACATCGCGAGGAACTGCGATGGAAGCCTGGAAAGACTGCGGACCGAATACATCGACATCTACCAGTTGCACGGCGAACCGGACGAGGCCGGCATGCCGGCGATCGTGGAGGCGTTAACGCGGCTGGTCGAAGCGGGTAAGATACGATGTTTCGGCATCTCGACTTACGAAACGGATGTCATGAGGGCCCTGATGGCGCTGGGCGATCTTTCGATGGCCCAGATCGGCTACAGCATCGTTAATCCGGTGGGACAGCCGGGGCTGAAGTTCGCGAAAGCACATAACCTGGGGACGCTCATCCGCGTGCCGCTCGCCCAGGGTGCGCTGACCGGTAAGTATTACAACTCATTGTCCGGGCTCGATCCACAGGACCGCCGGCACGAGCGTTTCGACAATCCACGGATACGGGCCGCACTGAAGAAACTGTCGGCGCTTTCCTTCCTGGTGGAAGGCGGAAAGCGCACCATGGTGCAGGCGGCGCTCAGGTTCGTGCTGGACACGCCAGGCGTGACCTCGGTGATACCCGGCGCCAAAAACCGGGCGCAGCTGGAAGAGAACGCGGGAGCGGACAGCGTACCCCCGTTGACTGCCAACGAACGGAAACGGGCGCTGGCCATTGGCGGGAAAGCGAACTGGCCGCTGCCGCCCTACACGAGCTGGACGTGATGGGCTTCAACACACATTTAACAAAATGATATACGGACTCAGGAAAATCGGAGGAAATCAATGCGGTGCTTGACGTTATGCCTTCTGCTCCTCTTCACCTCCGGATGCGGGCGGGTGTTTCTGGGCGACACCCAGAAAGTGGAGATCAACGTGACCCCCGCGGACGCACGGATCAAGATCCCGGACCGCATCGACCGGGACACGAATCCGTTCACGATCGAACTTCCCCGGAACGAGTCCCACCTGGTGGAAATCACCAAGCCGGGCTACGAGACGAAGTGGATCGTCCTGCAGAAGGTCAAGCTGCCCTCGGTAATCGTCGCCGACATCCTGCTCACCCTCGGCATCGGTCTCTTCATCGACATCTACTGGGGGACCTGGGAAGGACTCAAACCTTCGAGGCTGGACGTTACGCTGGAACCCGAAAGCGCGGAGGGCGGCCCCGTCAACGTCCCGCTGAACCTGGCCGAGTCTACCCTGACCGTGCAGGACGGGACCGTCCGGATCAAGGTGCACGCCCTCAAGTGATCTGGATCAGCCGGGCACCACGCGGACTATGATTTCGACCGCACCGCCCGGTATCTCAGGAACAACTCCTGGCCGACCCGCCGGGACTCTATCAGCCTGAGCTTGCGGAATCGATCGCTGGCAAAGCCCTTGCCGTCCGCCGCCGTTGGAGCGGTGCTGCCGCCGATCACGACGGGACACAGGGTCAGGTACACCTCGTCCACCAGCCCGGCCTCCCAGAAGGCCATGTTGACCTCGCCTCCGCCTTCGACGAGCAACCGTTCAATACCGCGGTCGGCCAGCATCCGGCAGAATGCTTGAAGATCGACGGTGGTCCGGCCCACCCGGATCACTTCGGCCAGATCCCGAAACGGCAGCACCTGTTCGTCTTTCGCCTGCTGCGTCGTCGCGATGATCCGTTCGACCTGGTCGTCTTTCCAGAATCTACCTTCGCGTGGCAACCGCATGGACCGGGACAGGATCACCGAGACCGGATGGGGCGATTTGCCCTTGCGCCTGCGTTCCTCCCGCCGCCGGGCCGACGTGATCCTGACCGGCGGATCTTCCGCGCGGAGCGTGCCGGCGCCGATGAGCACGGCATCGGCGTCCGCCCTGATCTCGTCCATCAACCCGCGGTCGATTCTGCTCGTGAAACGAACCGGATCGCGTTGCTCCGTGGATAACTTGCCGTCCAGGCTCAAGGCGTAATTCAGCAGGATGTACGGTCGTCTGTCGGACTTCATTGGAAGCGTTTCGGTTGGCGTCCCGTTCAGGCGTCCTGTTTATTGGAAACACCCGTAAAATCGTCTTGACAGATAAACAAAGCCAGTATATTATTCAAGTCGAATTTCAGCAAGACAAAGTCCGGATTCATTCCCCGGAATGGCATCCGGCAGCAGGAAGCGCATCCGCGGTCGGTCGGCTTTCCGGTCCTGGCCTTCGGATCGCCCTATCAGCGTCAGTACCCCGCCACACTTAGGTCTATCATTCCTGAAGCCGTTTGATTCGCGTGCGATAGCGCCAGCATATTGTAAAGATGGTTCCGCTTGAGAGAGGCAGGAATTTGTGAAAGTCAGAGAAATCAAACACGGGGACGTCACGGTGCTGGAACTGAGCGGCCGCATGGCCGAGGGAAGAGACACCGACGCCTTGAGCGAACGCATCAACCGGCTGGCCGACCAGGGTTCCAGGAAAATCATCTTCGATCTGAGCAAAGTGTACTGGATCGACAGTTCGGGGCTGGGACTGCTCATTCGTGCCTATACCCGCATGCAGAAGGTGGGAGGCGATCTGAAGCTCGCAAGCGTGACGCGCAGCGTCAGCAGCCTCCTGCAGATGACCAAGCTGACGACCGTTTTCGCCGTCCACGATACGCTGGAAGGCGCCATCGAGGCTTTCGGAACCTGAACCGGGCGGACTGATACCTGACATGGCTGATCAGCACCCGGGCCTCGTCCAGACCCACGGAAGCCGGACCGCCGAACTCGTGGCGGTAAGCCGCGCCCGGCACCTCCTCCGGCACAAGCCGCCCTACATCTTCCACGATCCCTTCGCGTTCCGGTTTCTGAGCAAACGGTGGAAACGGATCATAGGATACAGGTTGATCGACGCCTTCGTATCCAAAATCGCGTTGCGAAGGCTCATGCCGATCACCACCCAGCCGCTGACCAGGGCCCGCTTTACCGAGGACTGCCTGCTCGCGGCGATCGAAGACGGCGTGGACCAGTACGTCATACTCGGTTCCGGTTACGATACCTTCGCCCTGCGTCATCCCCGGCTCGACGTGACCGTCTACGAAATCGATCTCGCTTCCACGATCGCCCTGAAACGGGAGCGGGCCGGGGCCGCCGGACTGGCGTTGCCGGACAGTCTGCGGCTGATCCCCATCGATTTCGAGAAAGACGACCTGGCGGACCGGCTGACCGCCCATGGATTCGACCCGGAGAAACGTTCCTTCTTCAACTGGCTGGGCGTGACCTACTACCTGTCCCGGGACGCGATTCAGGACACGATGAATAAAGTGGCCGGGATAACCTGCCCCGGTTCGGAGATCGTCTTCGACTACCTCGCCGAGACGAACAGCATTCCGGAGGAAGAACGTCCCCGGGCCCTGAGTATGAAGAACTATGTAGGGAAGCTGGGAGAACCCATGATCACGTCATTCGACCCGGCCAGGGTGGTAACCGACTTCGACGTTGGTGGCAAATGGAAGGTCGTCCGCAACGATTCACCGGCCGACCAGCAGAAACGGTACGTGGATGGGCGCAGCGACGTGTACGCCCTGCCGCCCCTATTCTGGTGCCTGCATCTGAGAAGGCGAGGCTGAAGAACCGTTAACGGATTTAAGTATTTACTCCGTGTATTGTGATATTTCGCAACATATGTATAAGTCCTTAAAATACCTTGACATAATGGGTTTTTTGACATATACTAACTGCCCAATTCCTGAACATTTGAAATTCCAAAAATCATAAAAAGCTCATAGATACAGGCGGCCTCTCATGTACACATCGAACAGGCGTTCAATTGTCTTGATGGTGTTCGGCTGGCTCTGCCTGGCCGGGATGCCATGCTCAACCGTGCTTGCCGACCAACAGGAAGACGCGTTGCCGGATTCCCTCTTCCTGCTGCCCGTGCTGGAAGCGGAAGCGATCGTCGTTACCGGAACAGCGGTCCGGGAATCCCCGATCGAACTCCCCTATGCCGTCGCCCGCATCGACCGTGCGTCGCTGGCCGAACAGGGATCGCCGTCCATGGTCGACCTGTTCAAGAACCTGAGCGCGAGCAGTGGCGTCATCGGCGAGGCCAACAGCTGGTACAACGCGCAGTCGGGAGACATCCCGGAAACCGTGGCGAACATCAACCTGCGCGGCCTCGGCGCTTCGCGCAGCCTGGTGCTGCTCAACGGCCGGCGTCAGACCTACGTGCCCGGCCGGCTCGTGGGGGGCCGGTTCGTCGACGTGAACGCCTTCCCGTCCATCTCCATCGAACGGATGGATATCCTCAAGGAAGGCGCGGGGGCAGTCTACGGATCGGATGCGATCGCGGGCGTCGCCAACTTCATCACGCGCGGCAGTTTCGAAGGTTTCGAGCTGGATGTATCCTATGACTATTTCGATGCTGGCGGAGACGCGATGCTCGGCGGTATCTGGGGCGGCAAAGTGGGCGATTCCAACCTGGTGATTTCCCTGGAACACAAGCGCCGCGGTAACCTGCGCGCCGAAGAGCGGGATTGGGCGCTGCGTCCCTTTCCGAACTACGGATGGGGCTGGTCATGGTACGGCAATCCCGGCGCGTTCATCATACCGGACGGACTGCAGACGGATGAAAGCATCCTGGCCGGGGAGCCACGATTCGTAGATCCAGGTTGTACAGGTCTGGGTGGGTACCAGGTAGGCGCCAGCACGTGCCGGTTCCGCTACCAGCCCTGGGACAGCATCATTGAAAAACTCCAACACACCCGGGGATTCGCCGAATTGAACGGCTCGTTCGGCGAGACGGACTATCACCTGGAAGCGCTCTACCACGACGCCCGGGTACCCGAATGGGAAACCACGCCTTCCTTTCCTCCCATCGCGTTTTATGACGGTGTACAGCAGGTGCGCGCCGACCATCCCGGCCGGGTTGCCTTTGTGGAGCAAAACCCGACCTATACGAATTCAGACGGGGTCACGCTGGACCTGACCGGCGACCAGCCCTGGTACTTCTTCGGCCGCCTGGTCGGCAACGCCGGTCCCGGACGCGTCCAGAGCAGGGAGTCACGCACCCGCCGCCTGGCAGGCTCCCTCACGGGTCCGATCGGCGAGTCCAGTTTGAGCTACGACCTGGGTATTTCGTATTCCGATACGAAAGGCACGGTGCGCCAGCCTGCGGAGTACGCGTATCGGAAATTCCTGGCTTTCCGCGGGTTCGGCGGGCCGAACTGCGGTGTCGGGGTCGTTCCGGACCCGAGCGCGCCTTCCGGCCTCGCCCTCGGTCCGATCCCCAGCGGCGTCACTCCCGGAACCGGGAATTGCTCTTACTTCAACCCATTCAGCAACGGTATCCAGTTTTCGGCACAACCCGACGCTCCTTATACCGACAGCGCCAATCCGAATTACCGGGCCGACCTGGCGCACAGCGCAGAGCTGATCGACTGGATCAACGAAAGGGTCGCCACGACCAGCGAGGCCAGTCTGCTTTCGATGGAAGCCATACTGAACGGCGTGATCAAGGAAGGCGTCGCCAGCTACGCCACGGGGTATCAGCTGCGCCGTGTCGATGTCTCCGCCGTACCCAATGCGCCTGGCGACCTCTCTCAGAATCCCTGCCGCATACCGGGGGACAGAAGCTGCGCGATCCAGACCGGTTCTTTCACCTTTACGTCCGGGATCCATCCCTATGAAGCCAACCAGACGACCCACGCCGTTTTCGCGGAACTGGCGCTTAAGCCCAGCGACTGGCTGGACAGTCAGGCCGCGTTGCATTTCGAGGACTACGGATTCGCGAACAGCCTGGACCCGAAGATCTCACTGAGGGCACAGGTCAGTGATTTCCTGGCCCTGCGGGGAACGGTGCAGACTACTTTCCGAACGCCTTCAGTGGATGACCTGAACACGGACGTCGTCATCTACACGGATTACGTCGGACCGACGGGCGCCTGGAAGGCCATCGAAAACCGTGGCGTCGAAGACCTTGAACCTGAAGAAGCGCTCACCTACAACCTGGGCGTCATCATCGAAAACGATACCGGTTTCGAAGTGACGGTGGACTACTGGAATTTCGATTTCAACAATCCTATCGGCGTCATTCCCCACTCCGCGCTGGCCGCGGCCTACGTGGACCCGTCGACCCGCGCCGCGGTGCAGGACCGGATCTACTGTCCCGGCAACCGGAACGACGGGAGCTGCGCCCCGGGCGACATGGAACGGATCAGGATCAACCACATCAACTGGCCCGGGCTCAAGACTTCCGGAATCGACTGGCATATCGGTGGACGCCATGTGGTAGGCAGTGGCGCAGTCGACGCCCACCTGGACGGCAGTTATACCCTGGACTATACCATAGAGCCGCTCATGCACAACGGCGTGGAGATTGTCGCCGAAAACGAGGCCGTCGGTTTTCTAAACCTGACCAATCCCCTGGCGCCGCCATTACCTCCGCTGCGGCTGAACGCGACCGTCGGATACCACTGGAGCGACTACAGCGCCATCGCCAGGACTCATTACATCTCTTCGTATGAGAATGGAGACTATTGGTTCGATACGGGGCCCTCGGGCGAAGACTGGACCCAGATTGATCCGTTCCTGACTTTCGACATGAACTTCCAGTGGCGGATTCCCGATACCGGCGCGGTCGCCACGCTGTCGTTGTTCAATCTGACCGGCGCGGCGCCGCCCTACGTGAACCAGGAGCTGGCCTTCGACGCGCTGACCCATGATCCCAAGGGCCGGCGGATCAAGCTGGGCGTGACGTACAGTTTCAGGTAGGCGTACAACGTCGTGCGCGGGAGCTCGGTCTTTCGCGGAGTTCAAATCGCCAGAAGATAGGTGGGCGGGCTTTCACGGGCTCGCCCATTTTTCGTTCAGGAGCCGTGATCCTGCTTTAGCCACCGGATGAAGGACAGGGTCATCAGAACCAGCACCGCGATGAGCGGAAGCGCGACGATCAGGGAAGCCGACTGGACCGCCCGCAGGCTTTCCGTCCCCCCCACGAACATCAGCGACAGCGCCACGGAACTGAGCACCACCGCCCAGAAACAGCGGTGCCAGCGCGCGGGTTCCCGTACTTCGGCCTGTTCCCGGGTCGCCACCGACGCCAGAATGTAGGATGCGGAATCCAGCGTGGTGGCGGCGAAGATGATCGCCAGGGTCACGAACACCAGCAGAAGCGGTATGGCAAAGGGGATCACCCGGTCACCCACGGCGACCACCGTGGCAATGATCGCTTCCGGCGTCATGTTGCGCGCGACCAGGCCGGTGAGGTCCTGTGAGCCCTCCAGTTGGAAGAACAGGCTCGTGTTGCCGAGGACCGCAAAGAACATCCAGCAACCCATCGCACCGCCGATGATCTCGGCGCCGATCAGCTCGCGGATCGTACGGCCCCGGGAGATGCGGGCGACGAACAGCCCCATGAACGGCGCGAAGGCGATCCACCACGCCCAGTAGAAAACGGTCCACTGCTCCGGGAAGGTAGCCTGTGGCCCCGAACTCCCTTCCCCCGTTGCCGAAATCAGCGAACCCCACTTTCCGACCGGATCCAGGTACAGGCTCATCTTGACGAAGTTCTGCACCAGCAGGCCGATGCTGTTGGTAATCGTGTCTATGATGAACAGCGTAGGCCCCGCCAGGAAGACGAACGCCAGCAGCGCGATGGTGAGCCAGAGGTTGAATCGGCTCAGCATGCGGATTCCGCGCTGCAACCCGGTGTAGACGCTCACGCCGAAGATCGCCCCCAGCGTAATCACCACCGAGGCGTCCAGCCAGTACCCCCTGGCGACGCCGAGCATCTCCGACAGCCCCGCCGAAATCATGGGCGTGCTGAGCCCGATGGACGTCCCGACCCCACCAAGCAGGCCGAACATGAACAGCATGTCGATGAACTTGCCCGGAAGCCTCCGGGCCGCCTGTGCGCCAATCACGCCTTCGCAGGCCGCCGACATGCGCAGGACCGGACGCCGCCGGTTCCAGAAAAGGTAGGCGAGGGGCAGGGTGGGGATGCAGTAGATCGCCCACGCCGTGAATCCCCAGTGGAAGAGTCCGTAGGTCGCCGCCCACTCCGTGGCCTCGGCGGATCGGGGTTCGAGACCGAAGGGGGGATTCATGTAGTAATAGGCCCATTCGATGGTGCCCCAGTAGAGGACGCTGGCGCCGATGCCGGCGCAGAAGATCATGGCGATCCAGCTGATCAGGGAGAACTCCGGCTTGGCGTCGGATCCGCCGAACCGAACGTTTCCGTACTTGCCGAGGGCATAGTAGACGAGGAGCGCGAAGGCGGCGATGGTGAACCAGAGGTAGGCCCATCCCAGGACCCTGGTCAGCCAGCCGAAGGCCGCGCTGAGCAGGGCTTCTCCTTCGACGGGGAACAATACCAGGGGTACCGATACCCCTGTGATCAGCGGCAGCGCGACCCAGAAAATGACGCGGTCGACGCGGGGTCCGTCCATGGTCTTCCTCCGATTGGATTGCACCGACGGCGTCCCGCAACGGTATTCAGTGGGGGATGTTCAATGCGTGCATCCGCCTGTGAATGGCTTCACGCGCCTGCAGGTAGGGTGCCTCCAGAAAGGCTTCGTGATCGTCCGCGCCGTGATGGTGGGTGGTCGTGCCCGGCTTGTGCTGCCAGCTGCGGCGCTTGATGTAGGACAGGCCGCCCTCGATCAGGCTCAGCATGTACTGGGCGTTCTCCAGGTCGAACAGCCAGTAGGGGCCGCCGCAGGCCACGTATACCGGCGACGTATGGGCCATAATGCCCCGGCGCCAGCCGTCGTGATGCGGAATGCTGGTGTAGTTCGGCCCGGCGCATCGCGCCGCGAGCCAGGTGTGGCCTTCGATTTTCAGACTGGTCTTGAGCGACAGCCGGCGGGTACCCTTGCATTCTTCCGCAGAGGCGACCACCTGGCCCTGCTGCACAATCTCCAGCGTATGGATCGGCAACGTCGAATCCGCCGACGCCTCGATTTCCACCGTTCCGCCGTTACCGGGCAGATTCACCGTGTCGCCGATATCCTGGCCGTTCACCTTGAACCGGATGATGGGCCCCGCGCTCAGGAAGGTGTTCCCGCCGCGCAGCGCTTTACACCAGTTGTCGTAGGTAAAGGGCTCGTCCGGCGGGATGTAGGCGTAGGTCCGGTAGATACCTACGGGCACGTCGCTGGACATCTTGTCCGTTCCGCCTGCGAGCGGCAGCTTGTACCCGCAATTCAGGTACCGGTAATACTCCAGGTGGTTGTACTCGCTGTGCACCAGCATCTCCACGGCGTCGGCGCGGTCCGTGGCGATCAGGACCGCCGGTTCGCAGTTGGGATTGGGGATGTGGGGGATCACCACCGTCCCGCCCTGTGCGTGGCAGGCGTCGGCCCAGTACGACAGGGTCGTTTCCAGGTTGCCTCCCAGTTCCGCCTCGCCGGGTCCGTCCGAACACCAGGGCATGACCGGCTCCTTCAGGCCCAGCAGGGACAGGTGGCCCAGGATGTGCTGGCGGTTCTCCTGCGTGGCGTACACGATCGTATCGCCGTCCGGCGCCACGTTCGCCGACCCCGTGAATTCCTCGGTGTTCGTGAAAAGGCCTCCCCACTGGGAGAGCAGGAGGTTGACGACGTTCAGGTCTTCCCCTTTGGCCTCGAGCTGGGCGCCCTGGGTGGAGAGGAAATGCACGTGCGTGTCGCCACTGAAGTACCGCTGCGCATTCAGATCGGTCCAGCGCTTGAGCCGCAGCGTGAGTTCGCGCTGCCCGGGCTCGATGTGGACGCGCTCGCGAATCGGCTCGTACTCGAACCCGCGGGCGACGTCCACGTGGACCTCGCCTCGGGGCAGCCACCCCTGGCACTTGCCGTCGATGTAGGCGTAGGACATCTGGCCCAGGCGCACGTCGCCGCCCACGTCCACGTGCCAGGTATCCAGGTTCGAGTTCACATGGGCATGGTGGCCGTGCGGTGCGTAGGGCACGCCGCGGGCCGACCGGAAATGCACCCGGCAGGGCACGGGCTTGCCCGTCTCGTCGTCCAGCACCGTGGTGTGTACCCAGTTCCGGCCCGTATCGATGACTTCGAACCGAACCGAGGGGGTCTCGACGACCTCTTGAGCTTCCAGCTCGCCCCAGTTGGCCGATCCGACCGCCTTCCCATCCTGTTTTACGGTCACGGTGGCCGACGGTGTTCCTGCAATGCCCACGTGGGCGGGACTGGAGCGACTGGTGTCTGCCTGTCCCCAGCCGCGGTGGGAGTCCGTCAGAAAGGCCTGGTCGACTTCTTCGGGCAGCGGATAGGCGTAGGTCGCGTAGCCCCGGTCGACCTCGACTTCGAGGTTGAAGGGTTTTTCGGCGTCTTCCTGGTTCCTGAGTTCGATTTCGACGTCCCGGGCGGCCCAGCGACAGATGGGATCCTCGTCGACATGGCCGAGCGTAACGGCGGCCACGACGAAGGGCGGACCCTGCGGTGTGATTTCAATCGAGCGGATTACGCGATCTGGATGTGGATTGCGCCAGGCCCAGAGATAGTAACCGCGCGGCCACCCCTGCTCGGCCTCCGTCTGCCGGCGGCCCGCATCGCTCCAGTCGCCGCCCGACCGGTTATAGGTCGACGGCTTCTCGTCCGGGACGCAGAGAAAGGGATACTGCCCCCAGGGAAGGGGCATGTAGCCGATCTCGAATCGTTCACGGATCGTTACGGACTCGGCCTGTCCGTCGTCCCACACGAACCGGTACGCGGCCACGGGCAGGGCGATCGGACCGCCCGCCTCGATCTCCGAACGGATCACCGCGTGGGCGAAAACCACGTTGACCGCGGCCTGGCCGACCGGAATCCCGACGGGCTCGGACGGACAGCCTACCTCGGAACCAAAACCGATGAAGCAGTCGGTTTCTCCGGTGCCGTCGCCGATTTGAAAGGGCAGGCCGTAGAATTCCTGCGATCCCAGGGGTGGGTCGGCAATGGAATCGTAAACGCCGCGGTTCACGTTGTAGATCGGGGTGAGGTCCAGGGGCTGGTAGTCCGGCATGACGGCCTCGGTCGGTTGAATCTTCAGGCGAGCATGTGTTCCACGGCGGCGTCCACATCGTCATACGTCTTGAAGACCGTATACAGCCGGGTGATCCGGAACAATTGATCCAGTCGGTCGTTGACGCCCGTGAGTACCATCTCCCCGTCCCTGGATCGTATTTTCTTCATGGCCGCGATCAGCGAACCCAGTCCGGAACTGTTCATGATGGGCACGCCGGTCAGATCGGCCACGAACCGCGTGCCGCCCCGGGCGAGGGTATCGTCGATCATCCGGTCCAGCTCGACGCTGTCCCCTTCCTCCCACAACCTGCCCTCGATGCGAAGCACGGCGATCTCGTCTTCCAGCGAAACGTAGATGTTCATACTAACCTTAATCCTCGTTGCGGATGAATGCGCGTCAGCCCGCGATCGATGCCTCGATAGCGTCCTTGACCTCCGCGTATTCCGGAAACCGGTCGGCCGCCAGCTTGGAGAAGATCAGCGAATCATCCACCGTGACTTCGAACTTGCCTCCTCCAGACGGCACGAGCTGCAGCTGTTCGATATCGTGTTTGTAGTACTCGAGCAGTTTCACCGCCAACCCGGCGGCGTCTTGTTCGTAGCTTCAATCAGCGCAATAAACGATTCGTACAATCACCGTGTCCTCCTTGAACGCAGGTGCGGCCGGCAGCCGGATCGGCTGCGGAAGTACAGCAACTATATAAACATGGGAGATACGACATGGCAAGGATTCTGAAACAGCGCCGCCCGGGTCCGGCCTGGCAAGGTTCATTCCAGAACAGGTATGGCCCTGGTCAATTCATTCGCGCTTGACAAGATCGGTCAATAAGGGTATTCTCAATGCGAGGAGGTGATTTACATGCTAGGTAGTTTCGGCACGACCGAACTGATTATCATTCTTGTCATCGTCATGATCCTTTTCGGGGCGAAGAAGCTTCCCGAACTGGCCAAGGGTCTGGGCCAGGGGATCACCGAGTTCAAGAAAGCACAGAACAAAGATCCCGCCGAAGAGAAACAGGGTACCTCCGGCACGTCCACCTCGAAGGACAGCTGAACGCCTGTAGCGGCTTGCAGTTGTTTTTCCGGATGCGTACCGATACGCTTCTTCCGAGCGGTTCGGTCCGTTGAATCGACAGGCCGCCTGCCGGTGTCTCGGGTCGACTATCGGAGTATCGGGACGATTTCCGGTGTCCTGGGTTGCCTGCCGGTGGTCAAGGCCACCGATTCTGGCGCGTCGACCGACGCCGACCATCCGGCCTTCCTCGCTTCACCCCACTGTTGCTGCCTTCAGGTAATTCGTAAGTCATTATCCCGCACCGCCTGACAGGCCTCGTCGTCTACAGGTAACAAGTTATCCTCGACTTTCCTCGTTCCAGTACGTTGAATTCCATATAGGCTGTATCCTTTGTGGCTGTACCGTGCGCGGAGTTCAACGCACTTTGCAGCGCACACTCGACCGCGCATAACTGCGTTTTCCGATCAAAAACACATTCGTACACAACCATTCCGGATCATAGTTGGTCACATAGACAGAAGGCGCCCGCATAAGAGACGGCACTCTACGCCAGGAAACAACGTGGAAACTGCCCTCAAACTCGACGGCCGAATCGCGTCGGACCATCAGGAAGAAAACATGGAGATCGATTCGGCAAGGGATCGCACGGACCTGGAGGATCGCAGGCTGATTCTCAAGGCAAGGGGCGGCGACGTGCGGGCACTGGAGGAACTGGTCTACCGATACGACGAGAAAGTGTTGTCCATGGCCGTATCCTTCGTGGGGGACATGGACGATGCCAAGGACATTTACCAGGAAGTCTTCATCCGGGTGTTAAAGGCCCTGCCAAAATTCGAGTTCCGCAGCCGGTTTTCGACCTACTTGTACCGGATCGTCACCAATGTCTGCCTTACTCACCGAGCGCGAGATGGAAAAAGGCGCTTCGTCCCGATCGAAGAAGAGCAGGGAGAGAACCCGGACTCGACGAGACAAGGGGTTACGCTCCATTCCCCCGACCGGCCGGACGCGGCCGTCATCAACCACGAAATCGCTTCACGGATACGCGCCGCCGTCAGCACCCTTTCGCC
>VXWP01000069.1 GCA_009835325.1 Gemmatimonadota bacterium
ACCCCTAAGCCGGCATACCATACCAGCCCTAGCCTCGTGGGCTCGGTGATGTGTAAACGAGCCCGGTACGGGTTGCGAGGAACGGCTGTTGGATGAGGTTTGTTCGGGGGCGGGCGGGGGACATTCACCGGACAGACGGACGGTATACTATTGCGTCAGGGGGAGTTACGGGTTTTCTGATATTTGAGGAAGAAAAAACTTCAATCCGGCACCCGGGCTCGGTCGCCATTCAGGCACGCATTGCTTTCGCAGGAAGTATAACTAAGGACCTTCGTCGATCCATGCGACAACCTGGGGCATATCCGCGGGAGTACGCTGGGTTCTGAGGCGGTCCAGCGCGTCCGCCGCGCGGTAGGCGGCTTCTATTTCATCGATTTCAAACGCGTGGCCGGTATGGTGCAGATACAACTCGGCCGGGGTCGCGAGGGCCGCGGCCGCGGACAGCCCGCCCAGGCGCCGCAGCACCGGAATGAACAGCCTGCTTTCGTACGCCTCATCGCTGTCCGTCTCGAATCGGTCGGTGTCGATCACGGCGCGGTCGATGTGGGGCGAAAGACCACAGGCCAGTAGGCACCACGGACCGGCCGCGCCGATGCCGACCAGGGACACCGAGGCAACGCCACCCGTTCGCCGGAGCCAGGCGACTGCCGTAAGGATGTCCTGCACGCGGTTCGCGGTCGTGGTCCGGTTGTAGGTCGAGAAGTAGGCGTGTTCCCCGGAGGCCGGCTCGCGGTCCGCTGGCTTACCGTCCGCAGGTTCGTGGTCCGCCGGCTTACTATCCGCCAGGCCCGTGAGAAAGACGTCCGCCGACAGCACGAGCAGGCCCTTGCCCAGCAGTTGCTGAACAAACGGACCGGGATCCCGCCCGTTATCCTGCGTCAGTGCCGACGCGCCATCGGGATGAACCACGAGGACGGCGCCGCGAAGAGGGTCCGGCGGGCGGAATTCGGTGAAGGGGACCCGGTAGCCGCCGTTACGCCATCCCATGAATCCCGATTGGACCGAACAGGTGCCGGCCCGGTGAATGCCCAGGTGGGTCGCGACCAGGTCGCCGTCGGCCGCGCCGGGCGATCCGATGATCGATCGGAATCCGGCCGACATGACCTGCCGGAACCTGCGCAGCGACCTGGCGTCGGAGGGCTTTATCTTATTGAGCTGCTTCCGGGCGCGATCGATCCATACGTCCGTCAACCCCTCTTCGTCGATCCAGTCTTCCGGCCGGTTTTCGGCCGTAACCGCGAGCATCGATTCCGGCGGTTCCGGTTTGACGGGCCGTTCCGAAAACCGATCGCCGCTTTCGCTGTCCAGCATCCACTTTCCGAACCAGGCGTACACGGCCTCCCTGCTGGCGGCATTGTAGTTATGGCCCGCGTCGATCTGCACCTGCCCCAGGCAATCCTCCGCGTCGTAGAGTTTATAGACTGCCCGGATGGCCGGATATTCCAGCTCGGGCGTATTGGCCGTCCAGTCTCCCGTGGCGGACACCAGCAACAGCGGCCGCGGCGCGGCCAGGGCGGCGATTTCCATGTTGTTCGTTTCGATACGGAGATTGGGGCCATTCTCGCAGATGCATCCGCCCTGCATGTGCGCCGACACCATGTTCACGGGCGCGGCAACCCGAACGCGGTCGTCCACGGCGGTGAGCATGAAGGTCTGCGTGCCGCCGCCCGAGGCCCCGGTACAGGCGATGCGGCTGTTGTCCACGTCCGGCAGCGACTGCAGGAAATCGACGGAACGCATGCCGTTCCAGAGCTGCAGCCCCATGAGGCTGAGCCCCCAGAGTTGCTTTCGGTCGTCGCCGAAGGTCCGGTGGGCGAGTTGCGTGCTGTCGTTGTAGCCGGCCATGGACCATGCGAAGGCCACGTAACCCTGGAGAGCGAAGTTGATGCACCGGGCGGGTATGGACCCATCGGGCTCGTGGGCCAGCCTGCCCTCCTTCCAGTGGCCATGGGGATTCAGGATGGCCGGGCGGAGATCGGCGCCAGAGCCGGTGGTGCCGGACCGGTCGTCGCCGCTGGAGCCTTCGTCGCCAGAGCCTTCGCCGCCGGCGGGGCGGTACAGGTTCCCGGTCACGTAGAATCCCGGCAAACTCTGGAACCGAACGTTTTCGATGCTGTACCCATCGCGTACGACCCGGTGGGTGATCTCCGCGTTCAGCGGGCTTCGGGCGGGGTTCGGCCAGAGTCCCATGCTGACCAGGATATGCTCCCGGAGCGACCGGGCGCGCTTCTCCCAGGCTTCCTTCGTGGTAGGCGCGACGAACTCGCAGGGCAGGTTCAGGTGGCGTATCTCGGTCCTGCGACGGTCGACGGGAGGCAGGGGATCGTGGCTGTACATGGAGAGCTCCGAAGAGTGAGACCAGGCAGTGCGCGAGTAACGCTCAGGATACGTTCCAGAGCCCGACCGGCCGCTGGTACTCCGCGCCGGCGGGCGGGAGGAACTGGCGAAGATGGCGGCCACCCAGGGCGAATCCGGCCAGTCCCGGCATGCCGCGGTCCTCATTCTCGACGCAAAGGACATAGTCATAGCCCGACTCGACCAGCGCGCCGATGACGGTGCCCCAGTTCAGCTGGCCACGGCCCGGCACGCGGTACTGCCACCACCAGTTACCGATGATGCCCTGGCGGAACAGCATGGCGGGACTCACCTCGGCGTCCTTCACGTCCGCGTAGACCCATTTGCCCGCGAACATGCGGATGGCGTCCTCGGCGGGCAGGATCATCATCCACAACCAGTGGGAGGGATCGCAGGAAAGGCCCAGGTGATCGGACGGCACCGCGTCGAGCACCCGCTCCCACATCTCCGGGTTGCAGGCGATGTTCCCCATGCGCACCGCGCCGTCCAGGGCGATGGTGACGCCGTGGTCTTCAGCCAGCTTTACGATAGGCGTATAACGCGCCTTAAACCGTTCCACCAGTTCCGCGGACCGGTCGCCGGGGTTACCGGGCGGAGAGGAAAACTGACCGTAGAAATGCCAGCCCACGGGACTGCCGGCATGGGTAACGACCACAGATACGCCCAGTGCCGAGGCTGCCAGGACGGCCTTGCGAAGCCGCTCTTCCGCCGCGTCCGCCTGCGCCACGTCGTCGTCCAGCAGGTTGTTGTGGGCCGAAAGCGCGGCCAGGTAGATGTCGTGCGACTTCAGGGCGTCGTTGACTTCACCGGGTCCGTCGGCGAGGATGCGGTCCGGATCGACGGCCCCGCCGGCCGAAAGCCGCACCGCGTCGAACCCGTTCGCCTTCGCCCAGCCAGCGCACTCCTCCAGGGACCAGGCGTCTCCTCCTGCGCTCGTAAAAAAACTGAGGTCCATGGTCACCCGCCCGGGCGCTGCGCGTTCACCGCCAGTCTGTTCAGCCGGACGTACCAGGCGCCCGATTCCGGTTTGCGGTACTTGTCGCCGATTTCGTCAAGCGCCGCTCCGTCCGATTCCAGGACCGCGTGCAGCGCCGCCCGCCAGTCCACGGCGCCCCGGTTCTTCCGGTAGCGGACGTTGAGCAGCCTGCCGCTGCGTCCCTCCTCCGGCGTAAGATCCAGCAGCGCTTTGCGCGCCGCGTCGAGATCGGTCCTGGCGGTCTCGAGCCGGTTCAGGCACTGCACGTAGTCGTGTTCGGCCCGCTCCCATTCGTCCCTGAAATCCATGTCGATGTTCCTTGTCGATGTTTCTTGAATACGTGTGCTGAAGTAGACAGATGGTTCGTCATCGGCGCCGGCTCAGGCCAAGCCTGGCCTGGCCACACCCACCTAAGCCGATGCGTACCGATCCGTCGGCGTCTTGACCAGTTTAAACGAGGGGATGTACCCTTCATTTTCGATGTAGTAATGGGCGTGATCGTGGCACCCCGGCGGCTTCGTCCCGTCGAACACACTGATTGTGAAGTCTTCGCTGTTCGTCCCGGCGCAACCGTGTTCGAAACCCGCAGGTATCATCCAGACGTCGCCCGCTTCCAGGACGAAATCCTCCCGGTTTCCGTCGTGATCGATCCAGAATCCCGTCCCGCTCCCTTTGAGGATAAGCCAGGTCTCGTCATGGTCGTGGAAGTGCTTCTCGCACGTGGGCAGGAGGAAGCCGCTCTTCATCAGGGCCTTGTGGTGGGCCATCGGAGTTCCTTTCGAATTTGCGTGACGTTGCGTTTGCGATCAAATCTTCGAAAGTCGCGGTCATGCGCACAACGAAAGTGGTTATCAGACTATTGAAAGTTTTGGGAATCCGACCGTCGAAAACCGTAGCCATAATTCGAATGACTTTACAAAAGTGTATTATAAGACCCCCTTAACGATACATCAAGGATCAATGGGAGGGTGTGTGATCCCATTCCGTGCAATGGGCGGGACTTACCGTCGCATTAAATGTTCGAAATCCGTCAACCTCCCGAGGTTAATCATTTGCCTGAAGTCGTGCTTGTTGTAAGTTTGACAGTAACCGCAGTAAAGTCGAGTCAGATTTGCGTTTCCGTTCGGTAACTCTGTACAATTTTCAAG
>VXWP01000070.1 GCA_009835325.1 Gemmatimonadota bacterium
TTTCCACCCCGCGAATGGCATTGATGAATTCCTCTTCCACCCGCCATTCCCCGTGGTCCTCGGGCCGGATCTCGATTTCGGTCAGGGCGTCGTCGCCCCGCTGCGCTCCGTAAAGTTTGCCGTCGCCCATGCGGATGGTGCCTTCGCTGCCGTAGATCGTGGCTTCACTTTCGTCGGCGAGGCCCTGGACGACTGAAATCTTGACATAGGCCGACGCGCCGCAGATCATGTCCATCACGATGTCGATGTGCTCCGGCACCCTGACGGCGCGCATCACGCCCGTTTCGGCGTCGCGGCGCATCTTCGTGAAGGTCTTGCCCTGGGCGAAAACCGAAAGCGGATCCCCGACCCAGCGCCGCATGGCCTCGTACCAGATGCCCATGGTCATGACGTTCATGCCGCTGTAGTCCGTATTGTGCCGCCAGTGCAAAGGGCCGTCGCTGTCGATGAAGTCGCTTCCCGAGGACCGGAGTTCCACGCTGAGGATCTCACCCACGTATCCTTCCGCGATCAGTCGCTGAATGGTCTTGTCCGCCCACAGCGTCATGGGGGAAGGCACGATCTGGGCGACGAGGTCCGGGTTGTTCTGCGCAGCGTCGTGCATGAGCTGGGCCTCTTCGTAGTTCATGGCCATGCGCGCTTCGCACAGGATGTGCTTGCCGTTCGCCAGGGCCGCCATGCTCGTGGCGCAGTGAAGATAGGGCCAGGTCCCCACGACGATGGCGTCCGTGTCTTCGGCCTCGATCAGTTCGGTCCACGTTTCGTAGGTCTTCGGGATGCCGAACTGCTTCGCCACCCGCTCCGACGACGCCCGGCTTCGGTTGCACACGCTGACGATCTTCACGCCTTCAATGGCCTGCAGCTTCGGTATGTGCATGGTCACGGTATTGGTGCCGGCGCCGACCACGCCTACCCGGATGGTATCCATTCGTTTCCCCTTTTGGTCTGCTGGATGAAGTTAAAAAAACTACGTTCTGCGTGCACGGATGATGTCCGCCAGGTTCCGCGCCATCTCCTCGAAACCGGCGGGCGCCGGATGCACGAGGTCCACCGTGAGGCCGGTGTTGGACCGGAGCATGGCGTCTCCCGGAACATGCACGAGCTTCGGGCGGTTCAACTCCAGCACCCGTTCCGCCACGATGGACCGGAAGGTCTGGCATTTTTCGACGCCCGTAAAATCATACCGGCACGGGAATATGTCAATGCAGAAGATCCAGTCGTCGGGATGGGCGTCGGCGATCGTGGTCACGAAGTACGCGACGCGGTTATAAAACTCGTCCACGGTGAAGGACTGCACGACGTTGATACCCATCTCCAGCGTGGCGAAGTGCCAGTCCGTGCGTCCGGCGATGTATTCCGCCATGCCCGCTTCCAGGTGGGCGCCTCCGCCGAATCCCAGGTTGAAGAGATCGGTGCCCAGCAGCTCTGCGGTCCGGGCAGGATATGTGCCCGTGGGCCGGACGGCCGTGCTGCCGTGGGTGATCGACGAACCGTAGGCCAGGTACCGGGTCTGCGGCGCCTGGTCCGGCCTCGGCAGGGACGTGTCGCCTTCAATGGAGAACAGGCGGACCGCAGGCCGCCACGGCAGGACCACCCGGGTGAGGCCGGTATCAAACCGTGCATCGGACGGCGTGACCCGGCGCATGTCCGCTTCGGACTCGGGGCACACAACGGTGATTCGCGTCGGGGTCTCGTCGACGATATGCAGGGCGCTGAAAAAGTCGCCCTGGTACACTTCCGCGAGTGTCGGGCCATCGGGGCTCTGGAGCGTGATAGCCGCCTCCGGTCCCTCCAGGTTGAACCGGATCTCGCACCCGGTGGCCTGCAGGGCGTTGTTCTTCGCCGACTCGTTCAGCGTCACGCGCAGGTCGTTCGGCACGCGGCAGCATATACTTCCCGCGCCGCCGGGGTCGTCCAGCAGTTCGTGTACGTTGTGCAGTTCAGCCTGGCCGAGAATCACGTGAACCTCCTGTCCTAGATATTCAGCAGCCGGGACGCGTTTTCGCCCAGTGCCATGCGTTTCGCTTCGTCGGATATCCGGGCCGTGATGATCTTGCCGATCTGCGGCCTGGGGTCCATCAGGGGCATGTCCGATCCGTAGAGCACGCGGTCGGCCCCGCCCTTTTCCACCAGTTCCTCGATCACGCCGGGCGTCCGGTACGTCGAGCAGGTCTCCAGGTAGACGTTCGGGTACTTCTGCGCGGCGGCGATGGCCTCCGCACGGGCCTCGGGCACGTTGCCGCAGTGGGCGGAGACGAAATTCACCCGGGGGTAGGCCGGCGCGAGGTCTTCGAAGTAACGGGGCCGGCTGTTGATGAAATGGTCCGTGTGGAAGATGATGGCCAGCCCCCGGTCCTGGGCGAACTCGTAGATCGGATGCCAGGGTTACACGTTGAAGCGCCAGGGCGTATAGGGCGGGTAGAGCTTGATGGCCGGAAAACCCAGTTTGTCGATCGCCCTCTCCAGTTCGGGAACCATGCGTTCGGGCATGGTCGGCGAGACATAGGCGAAACCGACGAAGCGGTCCGGGTTCCTGGCGACGAATTTCGCCGTCAGGTCGTTGCCCGTGGTCCCGTCCGGATGAAATATGTGGAACAGGCACGCGATATCGATGCCGACGGCGTCCATGGCCCCCAGGAGGAGTTCCGGATCGTCCACCATGCCGTACCGTTCCCACCGGCCTGTGTGACCGTGGTAGTCGATCACCCTCGTGCCTTCTATCATGACCCCTCCCCGAGTCCGAGCAGCCGCTCGACGTTTCCCGCGCAGATCCGCGCGAGTGCATCCTCGTCCATGCGCGTGTGGTGCAGGTAGAACAGGATCGGCCCCATGGCGTACCGGGGATACCACGAGCCGTAGACGAACCGTTCCGCGCCGAACCGTTCCACGAGGGCCTCTACTTCACCTATGGGTTCGTAGCGGCTGAGTTCCAGCACGGAACGGGAACTCGCTTCCAGCAGCCCGCGAACGACCAGCGCGTGGGTATAGTGCGCGCCGACGAGCACGGCGTGCAGGTCCGGATAGGCCTTGAGCGTCGTGACCAGGTGGTCTGTTTCCACGTCCATCAGCGGGATCCAGATGGGGATCCCGGCGTTTGAAAGAAAGGTCAGGAGATCGTCGTAACCCCATGGGAGAAAGGGAAGTCCGGCGGACTGGCAGTCGTGCAGCCGGACGGAACGCACCCGGCCCCGGCCGTGGAGTTCCGCGATCTGCTCCCGGGAGGTTTCCACCGGCGCGACCGACCACTGGGGGATCAGGCGTCCGTCCTCGTCGAGCCAGTCCTCGAGGTACTCGTTGCCGTCCGTCGGACTGATCTGTTCACCCTGGGCATGGTAGATCACGGCGCGCCCGACCCCGTGGAAATCCATTTCGTCGAGCAGTTGCGCGGGGCTCTGGCAGGGCGATGGTCCGGTATGATGATTGCCCACGCACACATTCGCGTCGATGACGGGCACGCGGGGCGAGAAGGTCAGTGAGGTCACGTGGACGGGTTCCTGTTGCTAAGATGATCCGGCATCCATGCCCGGACGGATGCCGAAAGTACGGTCGAACGCTTCCCAGAGTTCGTCCGGAATCGTCTCGGTGGCGGCCTCGAAGGCGTCGTGGACGTGCCGGATGCTCGCCGGCCCGAACATGACGATGCTGTCCACCGGCGCAGCCAGGCAGAACTGTATGGCCAGGTGGCGGATGTTGACACCGTGCTCGCGGCACCAGGTCCAGATTCGATGGGCGCGCGGCTCGGACCCGGGATGCATGCCCCGCTCGCGATCCGGATCGGGCTCCTGCCCGGTCAGCAGGCCCATGCCCTGCACGCTGGCCAGGATGACGCCCGTTGACCGTCTCCTGGCCGCCGGGAAGATGGTAGCGGCGGCCGTCTGGTTGACCAGGGTGTAGTCCAGGAAGGTCAGGGACACGTCGCTGATGCCTTCGTCGATCAGCCGTACGTGCCAGTCATGGGAACGGGCGCCGAGCCCTATGTTCCTGACCACGCCCTGCGATTTCATCTCGAGCAGCACGTCGAAAACCGCGCCTTCGCGCAGCAATTCCTCCACATCGGCCGGATCGTGCACGAGTACACAGTCGAGGTAGTCTGTCTTCAGGGATCGCAGACTCTGGTCCAGGCTCCACCTGGCGCCTTCCCCGGAGAAGTCCTTCCTGCGTTCGGGATGGGTGCCGATCTTGGCCTGGAGATAGTAGGAGGACCGGGGAACGCCGGAGAGCGCGTCGCCCCATTTCTCTTCGTGGTGGCCCGGATAGGTATCGAAATAGTTGACGCCCAGTTCCAGGGCGGTCTGGATGGCCTCGACCGCCTCGGGGCTTTCGTGCAGAAAGGCGGCTCCCATGGCCAGTGCCGCCGGACGCATGCCGGTTCGCCCGAACGAGCGGGCGGGTAGGTTGTTCACGTACGCTTTCGATTAACGTCTGTCCGCATCAGGGGATTCGTCGTCGTCCTCCCCTGTTTCGTCCTCCACGACGGTTTCATCTTCGTCTTCGATATCGAAGTCCGCATCGTCGTCATCCAGGTCGAATTCGTCGTCGTCCGCTTCGGCTTTTTCTGAGGCTTCGGCCTGGTCCGTTTCGGCCACGTCTTCTGCTTCCGCGTCCTCGGCGTCTTCTGCGACCACGTCTTCTTCTTCCGCTTCCGCGTCCTCGGTGTCTTCTAATGTTGCTTCCGGTTCGCTATCATCGTTCACCTCGGCGACTTCCGCTTCATCTTCCTCCACGTCTTCCCCATCTTCGCCGGCGACTTCCTCCGCAACTTCGATATCCTCGTCGGCTTCGTCAGCTTCATACTCTTCGTCGGCGACTGCCGATTCGGTCTCATCCTCGACTTCTACCGATTCCGTATCTTCATCGGCTGAATCGACAGCCACGGCTTCATCTTCGGCCTCTGCCGACTCCACGTCATCGTCGGCCGCATCGTCTGCCCCGTCCTCCTCGATTTCCTCTTCGGTCTCCACGGTGTCGGCGTCATCCCAGTCGACATCCGCTACCACGGCGGCCTCGGCGACTTCTTCCACACCGTATTGCATAGCCGGCTCCTCGGACTCCTCGACCTCGTCGGATTCGTCCGGCGCTTCGACCTCGCCTACCTCGACGGCAAACGTAACGTACTCGAGCCAGCCCTCGCCCTCGTTGGAAAATCGATGCGCAACCCCGGGCAGCACGTGGGCCGCGGAACCTTCCGTGACCAGTTGGCGGTCCCCGTCCAGATCCTCGACGATGCCATATCCGCTGAGTACGTAGTGGACCAGTTCGATGCCATCCAATTGCTCCCAGGCGGTTCCCTGGCGTCCCTGGACCGCGTAGCGGGTCACGCTTTGCACACGCTGGAGCACGCCGCCTTCTCCGGCCGGGGCATCCTCCTCGCGCCGCAGCAGCGGCCAGGAAACGGTACCGCCTTCCAGTACGACCGGATGGACGTCGCGCCAGTCCCGCACCGCGGGCGTGCCCTCCCGGATTTCTTCGAGCGGGCAACTGACGATCAGGTGCTCCATCCAGCCTTCGCCGTCGTTGAACGCCTGGTGGGGCACGTTGACGGGCATGTAGACGGCCGTGCCGTCCCGGACGTCCACCTTGTCGTCCCCGATCAGCAGCTGGCCGCGCCCACGGAGGATGAAATACAACTGCTCAATGGCGTCGTGCTGGTGGTGGTCCGAGTGTTGATGGCCCTGCAGACCGTGCTTGACGAAGCTGTTGATGCCGTGCAGCCGGTTGATTTCCGGCGGAGAGGTTTCGTCTTTGTCATGGGACTGGTACAGCGTCCAGACCAGCGCGCTGATATGCCCGACATAGGGCGCCTGGTCACGCCAGTTTCGCACGCGGATGCTCATCATATCTCCTTTGGGATTCGGCTGCTACTCCCCGATTCGGAATGCGTGAACTGCGCCAAGTTGTATCAGTCGGTCGATCTCGTCATCGTCGTATCCTGAATCCGATAATACCGATCGCGTATGTTCGCCTTTGACTGGAGGCGGAAGCGGGGCTTCGGACTCCGGCGAATCCGTACGGTACGGCGCCCTGACCTGACGGCTTTCAGAACGGTCGGAAGCGACGAGATGGTAAAACGGGTTTCGATACTGTATATAAGGGTCGTCCGGTAACTCGTCAAGATGGTAAATGGGTGCGCAGGGCACGTCGGCTTCGCGTAGTCTCCGGTCCCATTCCCGGCAGGATGCCGTGGCGAAAACGGCACGGAGTTTCTCCCTGATTTCGGTCGCCCGTTCCAGCCGTTTCTTCGTAGGCCAGCTCCGCCAGCCGTCCAGTCCCATGACGTCGCAGAGACGGACCCAGAAATGGTCCTCGTGGACGATCCCGATGCTGATGCACCGGCCGTCCGAGGTCTCGAAGATACCGTAATGGGGGATGTTCCCGAGGAACTGCCCCCGGGCTGCTTCCGGGTCCTGCGCAGCGGCGGCGATGTCGAGCGCCATCCAGGACAGGACGCAGTCGGTCATGGACAGATCGATGAAACTCCCCTCCCCGGTGGCCGCGCGCCCCAAGAGGGCGGCGGAAACGGCCAGCGCGGCGTACTGACCGGAGGACAGGTCCGATATCAATACGGGAGGGACCGCGGGCGGATCGACGCGTCCGAGCAGGCCGCCAATCGCGAGGTAGTTGATGTCGTGGCCGGTACGGTCCCGGTAGGGACCTTCCTGTCCGAATCCCGAGATAGCGCAGTACACGATGGCGGGGTTCAGACGTTTCGCCGCGGGGTAGTCCACGCCGAGCCGTTCGGCCACACCCGGCCGGAATCCTTCCAATACGACGTCCGCCCGGCCGATCAGGCGGCTCATTACCGCCCTGCCCGCGTCCTTTTTGAGGTCGATCACGATGTTCCGCTTGCCGCGGTTGACGCTGGCGAACGCCGGGGGGAAACCGCGGAGGGGATCCCCGCAGGGCGGTTCCACCTTGATCACTTCGGCGCCGAGATCGGCCAGCAGCATGGCGCAGTAGGGACCCGGCAGTTGCGTGGTCAACTCCACCACCAGGCAGTCGGTCAGCGCGCGTATCATGGTTTCTCTGAGGTTTCGTGCAATGCGATGGCCAACCCGTCGCGCCACGCGTCGAGCTGCTCCAGGTCATATCCATCATCGCCGTGACAGTGCGTGGTTTCGATGGCCGACGATCCCTGGTCGTACACGACGATGCACGGATCGGTCCCTTGCGTTTCCACCGCCGTAAAACCGGACGGAGCGAGGGAGACGCGGCGGTCGAAATCCACCCACCCCTCACGCTCCCAGCCCACGGAAAGCCAGTGGGTGATCCGGCCGCAGTCGCCCATGATCAGGCCGATCACCTCCGCAACGGCGTCGGACGCGATCACCAGCGTGGACCGGGACTGGTTGATCTGGTCCTTCAGCACCTGTGACGTGGACGCGTCCTGGCCCAGTACGGCCACGGCGCCCGCGCGCATGCAGCCGAGTACGGACTCCCACCAGGCCGTGGAGGGCGGCAGCAGGATGAACACCCGCTGTCCCGGGCGCACGCCATGTTGGTGCAGCACGTAGGCGACCTTCTCGGAGCGTATCTTCATGTCCAGAAAGGTCACGTCCGTCGTGACGCCGCCTGCGTATTGCCATCGCAGGGCGATCCGGCCCGGCTCCCGCGCATGCCGGTCCACGATGTCCAGGGCGAAATTGGAAATGGATGCGGTCATGGTCAGTCCATCAACAGGCCGCCGTTGACGTCCAGGATCTCGCCGGTGATATGCCGCGACCTGTCTGATGCCAGGAAAAGCGCCGCCTCGGCCACGTCTCGCGGATCCCCTTTGCTGCCGCCCAGGGGGATCGCGTCGACGAACGCCGGATCGTGATGGGCGGTCAGGGCGGTATCTATAATCCCGGGCGCGATGGCGTTGACCCGGACCCCGTGCGGCGCCAGTTCGCGGGCCAGCGACTTGGTCAGGCACTCGATTCCGGCCTTGGAGACCGAATAGGGCGCGCCGGACACCACGCCGCCGGTCTTTCCCGCAACCGAGGCCAGGTTGATCACAGCGCCGGATTGCTGGGCGATCATGGTGGGCAGCAGGGCCTTTGACAGCAGGAACGGTCCCTTAAGGTTGACCGCCATCACCCGGTCCCATTCTTTCTCCGTGCACGCTTCCACCGACCTGAACAGGGCCAGTCCCGCGTTGTTCACGAGAATGTCCACGCGGCCATACTCCTCGACGACCCCGTCGACCAGGGCGCTTATCTCCGCCGCGACCGAGATGTCGGCCCGGACGGCCCGCGCAGACCGTCCGGCATAACCTTCCAGGTTCAGCTGCCGGGCAGTCTCCTCGGCGGCGGATTCGTTGATGTCCACGACCACGACGGCGGCGCCTTCTTCGGCGAAGATACCGCATATCGCCCGGCCGATGCCCTGCCCGCCACCGGTTACGATGGCCGTACGGTCCTTCAGGATCATGCGAGCACCCTTTCCTCGAACAGCGTGGTGAATGCCTGGACGTCCACCGCGGTGCAGACCCTCGCGTTGGGTTCGTCCCACCGGTCGGAACGGAGATCGGCCACGGTCATCCCCGTGGTGAGATCGCCGGCGGTTTCCACGTCCACCCTGGCCGGCACCGTCGTGACGAGGTCTTCCCGGACGGCGACAGCCACGGCGAGGGGATCGTGGAGAAAGCAGCCGTTGACGCCCCTGTTCTGCCGGTGAAAGGCCACGTAACGGGACGTGCAGTCGCGAACGAAGACGGCCCTGGCGCCCGCCTCAGCGGCGAAACGGTCGATCGTTCCCGCATCCAGGAACGCCTGCCGGGTCACGTCCAGGGGTACGAAGACCAGGGGGATCCCGGAATCGCAGACGATTTGCGCGGCATGGGGATCGGCGTGGATGTTGAATTCCGCCACTGGGGATACGTTTCCGCCGGTCTCGAAGGCGCCGCCCATGATGATGATTGCCCGCAGCCCGCGCATGCGGTCCGGATCCTTCATGACGGCCCGCGCGACGTTGGTGAGCGGCCCCACGGCGATCAGGATAAGCTCACCCGGGTACCGGTCGGCGAGGTCCGTGATCAGATCGACTGCGTGCTCGGTACCCGGCGGCTGGTCGGGATCAGGGTATACGCGGCGCCCGTCCGCGTCCACCTGTCGGGACACGCCGCCCAGTCCGTCCTCGCCGTGTATATCCCCGGCGAAGGCCAATTCGCGGACCAGCGGCCGGTCCTCGCCCGGGGCCACGACCGGTGTTTCACGGGCATCGAGTACGCTCAGTGTAAGGTGAATGTTGCGTACGCAGTTTTCGAGAGACGTGTTTCCGCACACTCCCGTGATGGCCTCGACGCGAAGCTCGGGCGACCGCATGGCCAGCAGGATGGCCAGGGCGTCGTCGACCCCCGTATCGGTGTCCAGGATTACGCGTACGGGCATTCGGGCTCCGTCGGGAGTAGATTCCGGGCCGTCGCAGGCCCTTCCGAACGGCTAAGGTTCGGCTACCGGTCGGCTATCGATCAGCTATCGATCGGCCGGTTCGCGCAGGATGGGGTAGTGCTCCGCGCCTTCGAGCACATCGTCCATCAGTGCCCACGCGACCAGGCCGTCGTCGGACCGGGGTTCCAGCAGGTAGTATACCAGCCTGCCCAGCTTCTGATCCACCGGTACGACCAGCGTGCCGGGTTCCAGCGTTTGGACCACGGGTTCGTAGACGCCCGACAGGGTCCGCTCGTGTCTACCCTGGAAGGGCCGATCGGCGGCCTGCGAAGCGTCTATCCTGAACCGCTCCAGCGCCAAATCGCGCGGACCGGAGAGTTCCTCGTACCAGATGCCGTGGGCGCCAAGCCGTTCGATAACGATGGAGAGGGAGGGGGGTACGAAATATGTCCGGGGCGCGCGCTCCGTCTCCGTCGCGGAGAATGTCCCGTACTCGTACATCGAAGTCGGCTTCAGGACTTCCTTCCGGAGATACATGACCTCGCCCGTGTAGGGGTTGCGCATCTCGTCGACTTCACCCAGCAGGATTTCCACCGGTTCACCGGACCGGGCGAATGCGGAACGGACGGCCAGGTCCAGGCCCACGACCGATTCCAGGTCCACGGTCTCCAGGATCGCGCGTATCGAAGACGCGTTCCGGTGGGCGAAGTGGACGTTCTCCTTCACGAAGGCCAGGGTGGCCATGATGCGATCTTCGAAGGACGCGTAGGCATAGGCTTCACTCAGTATGGCGATACGGTTCCGGAGCCCCACGTAGTTGTTGTTGAACCGGGGCCGGTGATCGAAGGTGTACCATCCCGGCTCACGGGCCGACCCGGCCCGGGGCACGTTGCCGTAGTAGTAGAACTCCCATCCGTAGTTCTCCCGGACGGTGGTTCGCACCTCGGGCAGCCACCGTCCCCGCAGCAGTTCGATAATCCGGCCGTCGGTATTGGGGTTGAGTGGAGGCGAGTAGGTAAGGTGGTAGCCGTGGACGGTACCGTTCGTGGTGTGGAGATCGATCAGCACGTGGGGATCGTATTCGTTCATGAGCCAGACCAGGGACCGCGCCTCGGGGGAGTCCAGCTTCATGTGATCGCGGTTCAGGTCGAAACCCTGGGCGTTCGGCCGCTGCCCCATGCCCCCCACGGGACCATGCTGGCGTGGACGGTTGTACAGGCTGATCCGCTCGTTGCCGTCGGCGTTGTAGATCGGCGCCATCATCAGCACCAGGGAATCGGCCCAGTCCGCATACGCTCCGGAGGCCAGTTCCCGGATCAGCATGAGCAGGGCTTCCTTGCCGCACACCTCTCCGGCGTGGATGTTCGCCTGGACGAACACCCTCGTTTTGCCGGTCCGGGCGATTTCCGCCGCGGATGCGTCCCAGACGTCGCCGTATACGAGCAGGGGCAGGGTCCGGCCTTCCGTCGTATAGCCGAATTCGGTCAGATGAAGCCGGTCGGACGCGAGCACGGCGGCCCGGAGGTAGGACATGACCTCCGCGTACCGGGTCGTCTCGTCGTAATCGGAGAACTCGGCGCGCGTCTGGAGCTCGGATACGTCATATTCCTGGGCGATGGCGGGGCAAGCGGCCGCCATGACCAGGACGAGGGTGGCGAAGATTCGGTACATCGGGTCCCTGCGTTGCTCGGTCAATGTTCCTGGAAGAACTCGATCACCTCGCCGCACGGGCCTTTGAAGAAAGCGACGGTCACTTCCAGTCCACCCAGATTGACGTCCTTCGGTTCGATCGTCACCTCGTATCCATGGGACCGGACGTGTTCGATCGCGGTCCGCGCGTCCGTCGTGGCCAGCGCGATATGGGTGACCGGGTCATTGGGCGAGGGGCCGCCCGGCAAAGGGGTATCGTTCGTGGGCTGGAACAGTTCGATGTGACTGCCGTCCCCGGCGTCGAGGAGCATGATCCTCCGTTCGGCGGGGCCGAATTCCGCCACGGGCTGCATGCCCAGGACCTCCTGGTACAGCCGCAGCGATGCGTTCCAGTCCCTCGTCTGAACGGCCACGTGATGCGTGCCGCATCCGGGAACCAACTGGTTTTTGCTGCCTACCGGCATGAATGTAGTCTCCAGGTTTTCAACGTGCGCTGTCTTCAACGTGCACGGTTCGGCCTACTGTGTACGGCTAGTCTGACCGGATGATTTGAGTGCCCGTGCGCTGACCCCCAGCACGCCCAGGAATCCCTCGGAATCCTTGTGGTCGAAGTCGCCCACGCCCTCCATGGAAGCCGTCGTTTCGGAATAGAGCGAGTTGGGGACGTCCTCGGCCGAAACGAAGGACACGCCGCCCTTGTACAATTCGACCTGGATGGTCCCCGTCGCGACCCGGTTGAACACGTCGACGGATGCTCGCAACGCCTGGGTGGCGGGATCGTACCAGTAGCCCTGGTAGATCTGCTCCGCGATGACTACCGAGGCCTGGTCGAAGGAACGCCGGGCGCGGCGGTCGAGAATGAGCTGCAGCAGGAACTCGTAGCATTGACCGAGGAGCGTCATGGCCGGCGACTCGTAGACGCCCCGGCTCTTGATGCCCACGAAGCGGTTTTCCACCGTGTGGATCCCGATTCCGATGCCGTTTCTGCCGCCGATCCGGTTGGCCGTCTCGATGGCCGACAGCGACGTCACCGGATCTCCGTTTATCCGGACCGGTACACCGTGTTCGAAGCGGACGGCAAACCGTTCGGGCGCATCGGGCGCTTCCCGGGGATGGACGCCCATGCCGGGCGTGATGAAACCGGCCGGGGTTTCGAGCGACTCGAGGCGGCCGGCCTCGTGGGTCAGCCCGAGGATGTTCGCGTCCGTGGAATAGGGTTTCTCGTGGGAAGCCTGTATCGGCAACTCGCGGTCTTCGCAGAAGTCGATCATTTCTTTGCGTCCGGGAAAATCGTCCAGGAAAGCCTGGTCTCTCCACGGGGCGTAGACCTCTACCGAAGGGTCGATCATGTTGGCCACGAGCTGGAACCTGACCTGGTCGTTCCCGCGGCCTGTCGCGCCGTGGGAGAGGATGTCGATGCCGCGCTTCTTGAGCTCGGGCAGCAGGGTCCGCACCGTAATGTGACGGGCTATGCCGGTCGTGTTCCAGTAGTTCCCCTCGTAGGCGGCCTGGCACTGGATGACCTCGATCCCGGCCTGCGCCAGTTCATCCTTCGCGTCTACGATTACGGCGTCTTTCGCGCCGCACCGCATCATACGTTCGGCGACGTAGTCGATGCGTTCTTCATCCGGCTGGCCCAGATCGGCGGTCACGCAGACCACGTCCACGTCGTGATCCGCCAGCCACCGGGTGACGGTACAACTGTCCAGTCCGCCTGATACCGCGGCGCCGACGGTCCTGCCCTTCAACCTACTCAGGTCCATGAGGTCGAAACTCCTCGAAACAACCGGTTAATACGGATTAAGATCGAAATCTGGAAGTAATGCATACGCAAGTCAAAAGTCAAGGCACTAATCGGGGAAGGGGACCTGCATCCGGCGCTTCAGCGCTCACCCGGAACCCCTACAATTCATTTGCCTTTCCCCGGTGGCGCCTCTATCTTCGTATGCGGGTTGAAACGGCGATGAACCGGAGTCTGAGAGGCCTTCGCCAGGCATTGATTCCCCGCCCGCCAGCCACGTCGAATTCAGTCGCCCGTGGGAGGATTCGAGTTGGATCTCTTGCGCGAGTTCCATGGCCCAAACGCCGGATACGTGATCGCGTTATACGAGCAATACCTCGAAGATCCCGAATCTGTCGACGCGGAAACCCGCGCGCTGTTCTCCCGCCATGCAGCTGACCTCGACGGAGATTCAACTGCCAGCACCGACGGCACCTCAAGCGCCGCCAGCCCCGCCAGCACCGACGGCAGCGCCAGTCCGGCCGGTATCGACCAGATCGTCTTCATCGCCAATCTCGCCCAGAACGTCCGCGAGTATGGACATCTCGGCGCCCACCTGGACCCCCTGGCCGATCCCAGGTACTTTCCCTATTCCGTCTTCGCGACCGAGGACGACGCCGCACTGGGCGACCCACTGACCGAGCTGGAACTGGAGGCGCAGGGCGTGACCGAAGTGACCATGCGGCAACTGCCCTCCTCCCTGATCGGCGGTCCGGTGGGCCAGCAGTGCGACAACGCCTCCGAGGCCCTCAAGAAACTCAAGCGCGTCTATTCCTCTACCACCGGTTACGACTACATGCACATCGAGGTGCCTGGAGAGCGGGAATGGCTGCAGGAGGCTGCGGAAACCGGGCGGTTCAGACCCTCGGAAGATGACGAGAGCGCACTGGCCATCCTTGACCGTCTCACCGAGGTGGAGGTTTTCGAGCAGTTCCTGCACCGGACTTTCCCCGGCAAGACCCGGTTCTCTATCGAAGGCCTGGACACCATGATCCTCGTCCTGGACGGGGTGATCGGCGAGGCCGCGGAGAACAACACCTGCAACATCCTCATCGGCATGGCCCACCGGGGCCGGCTCAACGTGCTGGCCCACATCCTGCACAAATCTTACGAACACATCCTGGCCGAATTCCGGGACCCGGTGCAGCGGGTCAACAAGACCGGCAACGACACGGGCTGGACCGGCGACGTGAAGTACCACAGCGGCGCCCAGCGCAGATACCAGGACCGGCAGGGCAAGGAAGTGGACCTGCATATCCACCTCGCACCGAACCCCAGCCACCTGGAAGCGGTCAATCCGGTGCTCGAGGGCATGGCCCGCGCCGCGGGGACGATCGTCAACCTGCCGGGGGACGTCCGGCCCCTGCCCGAGCGGAACCTGCCCATCCTGATCCATGGCGACGCGGCGTTTTCGGGACAGGGCGTCGTCGCGGAGACCTTTACGCTCTACCGCGTCCCGGGTTTCAGGACGGGCGGCACGATCCACCTCATCACCAACAACCAGCTCGGATACACCACCCCGTCGGAACAGTCCCGCAGCACGCTGTACGCCAGCGACATCGCGCGGGGATTCGAAATCCCTATCATCCATGTGAACGCCGACGACCCGGCAGCCTGTCTGGAGGCCGCCCGCATCGCCTACGCCTACCGCGTCAAGTTCCGCAAGGACTTCCTGATCGACCTGATCGGGTATCGCCGGCACGGCCACAACGAGGGAGACGATCCTTCGCTCACCCATCCCAGTCTCTACCGGCGGATCGACGCCCATCCGACGGTAAGGAAGCTGTGGGCCGATCGGCTCGTGGCGGAGGGCCGGCTCGAAGCGGGTAAGCCGGAGGAATTGGTCGCCGGCCGCATGGGGGCCATGCAGACGATGCTGGATGAATTGAAACCGGAAGAAGTGCTCGAGGAACCCTATTACAAACCGCCCAGATCCGGCACCGCGAAGCGCACACGCTCTTCCGTCTCCATGCGGCGTCTGAAGAACCTGAACAAGGCGCTGTGGACGTTCCCGGATGGTTTCAACCTGCATCCCAGGCTCAAGCGGGTGATCGAACGCCGGCGGCGGACACTGGACGACGTGGACGCCAGTAAAATCGACTGGGCCCATGCCGAGACCCTGGCCTTCGCCACCATCATCGAGGACGGCGTGCCGGTCCGCTTAACGGGCCAGGACGTGGAGCGAGGTACCTTCAGCCAGCGGCACAACGTGCTGCACGACTACGAGACCGACCGGGCCTGGACGCCGCTGCGGCGGCTGCCCCAGGCGAACGCCTCCTTCGAGACGCGGAACACGCCGCTGACCGAATACGCCGCGCTGGGGTTCGAATACGGGTACAGCATCCAGGCGCCGGAGCGGTTCGTACTCTGGGAAGCCCAGTACGGCGACTTCGTGGACGGCGCCCAGATCATCATCGACGAATTCCTCGTTTCCGGCCGGGCCAAGTGGGGGCAGACCTCGTCCCTGACCATCCTGCTGCCGCATGGATTTGAAGGGCAGGGGCCGGATCACTCCAGCGGGCTTATGGAGCGATTCCTGTCCTTCGGCGCCGATTTCAACATCCGCATCGCCAACTGCACCACGGCGGCCCAGTACTTCCATCTGCTGAGGCGGCAGTCAAGGCTCCTCGAATCCGACCCGCTGCCCCTCATCATCATGACACCCAAGAGCCTGTTGCGTCATCCCGACGTGGCTTCTTCCGCCCGCGAACTGGCCGAAGGGAAATGGATGCCGATTATCGAAGACGAGCGTGCGGAGGAACATCCGGAGAAGATCAGGAGACTGGTGTTCTGCAGCGGCAAGGTGTACGTCGACCTGATGAACGACGAGCTGTGGGAAAGCGCAACTCATGCCGCGGTCGTTCGCATCGAACAACTCTACCCGGTGGCGGAGGACCAGGTGGCCAGGATCATCGGGCAGTTCCCCCGGCTGGAGGAAGTCGTCTGGCTCCAGGAAGAACCGGAAAACATGGGCGCATGGGACTACATCCGCAAGGTCCTGGAGACGGTCCTGAACGGCCGGTGCCCGATCTACTGCGTATCCCGCCCTCCGAGTGCGGTGCCCTCGGAGGGTTCGACGGCCATTCACAACCAAAACCAGAAAAGTCTCGTTAAAATGGCCTTTGACATGGGCGCGTCGGGAAATATCGAGATGCATTGACAGATCGCCGCATCCGGCGCATTTTGTACGATTCGGGCATGCGTCTGGAAACCGGAACTCGCAGGCTCGAGGCAGCCGCTTCAGTCTGGTCGAAAAGAGTCTGAATCACGGTTGTCCTGATCGGAGCGTGAAGAGAACGTTCGTAGATTGAGGTGAAAACCCGGGGAGTTTGAATGGCCATCGATATCACCGTGCCGCAACTGGGTGAATCCATCGTAGAGGCAACCGTCGTCCAGTGGTTCAAGCAGGAAGGCGACCCGGTCACGACCGGCGAAGCCCTCCTGGAGCTCGAGACGGAGAAAGTCACCCTCGAGGTGAACGCCAACGACAGCGGTATACTTTCCCGTATCGAACGGACCGCTGGCGAGGACGTCCGCATCGGCGACCTGCTCGGTGTACTGGACGAAAGCGGTGAAGCGGCGGGCGCGGACGCTACCGTCGACGACGCTACTGCCACGGAAAGCGCGGATGCTTCAGCAGATGAGCCCGGTTCCGTGGATGACCCTGGTTCCGCGGATGAATCCCCTGAACCCGCCCGGGAAGCGTCAGGACCGTCCGATGCGGTCACCGACGACCGGGTAACGCCTGTGGCGCGGCGCATGGCGGATGAAGCGGGGATTTCCCTGTCGGACGTGGAAGGGACCGGGATGGGTGGCCGGATCCGCAGGGAGGACGTGGAACGGGCGGTGGCGGCGAGAAGAGAACAGGACATGTCCGCGCAGACCGAGACGACCGGCGAAGTATCGGGTGCAGGGGCAGCAGCGGTGTCGCAGGAGGATGCGGCAGGATCCAGCGGAAGTCCGGCATCCGAACGAACGGTTGACCCGACGACGCCCGCGGCCGACCCGACGACGCCCGTGGCCGATCCGGCCGGTGACGACCGGGAGGAAATCGTGCCCATGTCCCGGCGCCGGCGCACCATCGCCAGCCGGCTCGTGGAGGCGCAGCAGACCGCGGCGATGCTGACGACCTTCAACGAGATCGACATGAGCACGGTGATGACGATACGCCGCAGGAACCGGGAGGCCTTCGAGGAACGGCACGGCGTGCGGCTGGGATTCATGTCCTTCTTCGTCAAGGCCGTGATCGGCGCGCTCAGGGATTTCCCCGAACTCAATGGCGAGATCCGCGGGGACGCGATCGTCAGGAAGCACTACTACGACATCGGGATCGCAGTGGGCGCCGAGGACGGACTCGTGGTGCCGGTCCTGCGGGACGCGGACCGCATGTCATTCGCCGAGATCGAAAGCAACATCAGACAGTATGCGGCAAAGGCGGGCGAGGGCAAACTGTCGCTGGAGGACCTGCGCGGCGGCACCTTCACGATCACGAACGGCGGGGTTTTCGGTTCGATGCTGAGCACGCCCATCCTGAACCCGCCGCAGGTCGGCATACTGGGGCTGCACCGAATCGACGACCGTCCCGTGGCCGTCGACGGAGAGGTCGTGATCCGTCCCATGATGTACGTGGCGCTGAGTTACGACCACCGGATCATCGACGGCCGGGAAGCCGTGCGATTTTTAGCCAGGGTCAAGTCCCTGATCGAGGTACCCGCGGCTTTGCTGCTCGAAGTGTGACGTACGGTGTGACGTTCTGTCGGCGATTTACCTGATTCCGGGAGGAAATGATGGCCTGGTGGGTCTGGATTGTTGGCGGCGTGTTGCTCTGCCTGGCCGAGATGGCCACGCCCGGCGCATTCTACCTGCTGTTCTTCGGCGTCGCCGCGCTCGTGGTCGGCGTGCTGGCCTGGTTGGGACTGGTGGAAACGACCTGGGTCCAGTTTCTCCTGTTTTCGATCGTCTCCATCGCCTCGCTCGTCCTGTTCCGCCGGATGCTGACCGAAAGACTGAATCCCGAAGAGCCCGCCACGAAGATCAACACCCTGGAGGGCGAATCAGGAACGGCCCTCGAGGATATCCCTTCCAATGGCACCGGCAAGGTGGAAGTGCGGGGATCGAGCTGGAACGCCGTAAACAAGGGAGATTCGCTTATCGAAAAGGGACAGGCCTGCCTGGTCGAACGTGTTGAAGGCGTCTCGCTCTGGGTAAGGAGCGCGTAAACTCAACCCGGATGGCGACGAGGGATTCGTAAAGGCCTCGTCCGTCGCTAATCACGCTGGAAGGAACTTGTAATGGAAACCTTGATCGTAACCATCGTCGTCGCGATCGCCGCGATTATATTCCTGAGAAACCTGATCATCGTCGTGCCGCAGCAGGAAGCCCGCGTCATCGAAAGGCTGGGGAAGTACAGCAAGACGCTGAACGCCGGTTTCTACATCCTGCTGCCCTTCGTGGACCGGGTGGCCTACCGGCACACGCTGAAGGAACAGTCCATCGACATCCCGGAACAGCTCTGCATCACACGGGACAACGTCCAGGTCGGCGTGGACGGTGTGCTCTACATGCAGGTGCTGGACGCGGAGCGGGCTTCTTACGGTATCGCCGATTACGACCTGGCCATCACGCAACTCGCCCAGACGACCCTGAGGAGCGAGGTCGGCAAGATCGACCTGGACAAGACTTTCGAAGAGCGCGGCGCCATCAACTTTGCCGTCGTCAGTGAACTGGACAAGGCGTCCGATCCCTGGGGCGTTAAGGTCCTGCGGTACGAAATCAGCAACATCAGTCCGCCCCGGGACGTCCTGGAAGCCATGGAGAAGCAGATGCGGGCGGAACGGGAGAAGCGGGCGGCCATCCTGAATTCGGAGGGGCTGCGCGACTCCAACATCAACCAGGCCGAGGGCGAGAAGCAGAAGGTAATCAAGGAGTCCGAGGCCACGAAGCAGCAGCAGATCAACGAGGCCGAGGGCGAAGCCCAGGCCATCCTCACCGTCGCCAACGCCACGGCCGAGGGTGTTCGCGCTATAGGCGGCGCCATCAAGTCGGACGGAGGCGACGAGGCCGTGCAGCTGCGGGTGGCCGAGCAGTACATCGAAACCTTCGGCAACCTGGCCAAGTCGGGCAACAGCCTGATCATTCCGTCTAATCTCAGTGACGTCAGCTCCATCATCGCGTCGGCCATGTCCGTGATCAAGCACGACCGGACCGCGGACAACGGCGATCGGGGGCGCGTCTAGCTTACGACCATGCCCAACCGACCGAAGATCGCCGCGATCACGACCATCTACCATCCCTACGCCCACACCCAACACATCGTGGACCGCTTCCTGGAGGGGTACGGCTGGGCCGGACGGCACCACCACCCTCCCATGGACCTGGTCTCCCTGTACGTGGACCAGGTGCGGGAGAACGATCTAAGCCGGGACCGGGCTGCCCGGTTTCCCGGCATGAAGATATACCCCACGGTTGCCGACGCCCTCACCCTGGGCGGGGATTTGCTGCAGGTGGACGGCGTCCTCCTGGTGGGCGAGCACGGCGAGTATCCGACCAACGAGAAGGGGCAGCGGCTCTATCCGCGCTATGAACTGTTCCGCGAGATCGTGGAGGTCTACGAGGCTAGCGGCCGTTCCGCGCCGATCTTCAACGACAAGCACCTGTCGTGGAACTGGGACTGGGCCCGGGAGATGTACGATACCTCGCGGCGGCTGGGGTTCGCCTTCATGGCGGGGTCCAGCCTGCCGGTGACCTGGCGGACGCCCTCGATCGACATGCCACTGCACGCCGAGGTGGAGGAGGCCGTGTGCGTATGCTACGGCGGGGTCGATAGCTACGACTTCCACGGCCTGGAGACCCTGCAGTGCATGGTCGAGCGGCGCAGCGGAGGCGAGGCGGGCGTAGCCTGGCTCCACGCCCGGCGCGGCGAGGCCTTCTGGGAAGCCTACCACGACGAAGCGTGGTCCCGCGAACTCTTCGAAGCGGCGCTCTGCCGCAGCCACACGCTGAAACCTTCCCGCGACGGATTCAACAACATCTTCCCGACTATCAACGAAATGAAGCGGATGGTGGAAGATCCGGTGGCCTACACCTACGAGCACCACGACGGGCTCCGGTGCACCATGATCCTCTTCAACGGACTGGTGGAGGACTTCAACTTCGCGGCGCGCCTCGCGGGGCGTAGCGAACCGCTGTCGACCCAGATGTACCTTCCCATGCCGCCCGCGCGCACCTCGCTGGCCAACTTCTTCTCGCCGCAGGTCAACAACGTGGAGCAGATGTTCCTTACCGGCGAGGCCGCCTATCCCGTGGAACGTACCCTGCTGACGACGGGCCTCACCGCGGCGGGGGTGGACAGCCTGCACGAGGGACAGGTACGCCTCGAAACGCCTCATCTCGACGTCGCCTACCCGGCGCCCGAGCGCTCCACGTTCTGGAGATACTGACATTATGGCAAAACGGCTCGCCGTCATCAGTTCCATCTACACCTATCTGTCTCACACGCAGCATTTCGCGGACCGCTTCCTCGTGGGCTATCCGCGGTCCGGTCGCTGGCACCGGCCGGACGTGGAAGTGGTGTCGCTCTACGTCGACCAGCGGCCCGAAGGCGACCAGAGTACCGGCCGCGCCCGAGAGTTCGGTTTCGAGGTCTATCCCACTATCGCCGAAGCGCTGCGGTGCGGCGGGGATACGCTGGCGGTGGACGGGATCCTGATCATCTGCGAACACGGCGATTATCCGAACAACGAAAAAGGACAGAAACTCTACCCGCGCTACGAGATGTTCAAGGCCTGCGTCGAGGTGTTCGAACGGGACGGCCGCTCGGTGCCGGTCTACAACGACAAGAACCTGTCCTTCAGCTTCGATCGGGGGCTGGAGATGGTGGCCGATTCGAAGCGACTCGGCTTTCCGGTGCTCGCGGGCTCGAGCCTGCCGGTCACCTGGCGGCTGCCCGACCTGGAACTCCCGCTGGAATGCGACATCGAGGAAGCGTTGATGGTGGGCGTTGGCGGTTCGGACGCCATGGACTACCACGCCCTCGAAGCCATGCAGTGCATGATCGAGCGGCGCAGAGGTGGTGAGACGGGGGTCAAAGCGGTGCAGATGATCGTGGGCGACGCCGTGTGGGAGGCTGGCGAGCAGGGACGCTATTCCGCGGCACTCCTGGAATCGGCGCTGTCCCGCTGCGACAGTCCGAAGGGGCTTACGGACGAGGACGGCCGTACCCAGGACCTGCTGGGCACGGGCGAGTTGCAACGGCTCGCTTCTGAGCCGGCCGCCTACTTCATCGAACACGTGGATGGACTGAAGACCACGCTGCTCATGCTCAACGGCACCATCGGGGACTACTGCTTCGCCGCCCGACTGAAGGACGAACCCGAGCCACAGTCGACCCAGTTCTTCCTGCCGCCCACGCCTCCGGTCACCTATTCCGCCTGCCTGGTGTCGAAGATCGACGAGATGTTCGAGACCGGCGTTTCTCCGATCCCGGTGGAACGGACGCTCACCGTCTGCGGCATCCTCGACCATTGCCTCACGTCGAAGCAGCGGGGCGGCATCCGCCTGGAGACCCCCGATCACCGCGTGCAGTACCGGGCGCCGGTCCGGTCGCAACACTGCGGTCCCGCCCAGGACGGATACACTTCCTGAATCCGATTTACGAAGATTAGATTAAACGAAGATCAGATGAACGAGCCTTTCCGGCTCGCCGTGGGCTCCGCTCAGCAGAACCAGGCCTCGGTCAGCCTGGGGACGCGCCGCCGTTTGAGCGGGATGTCGTGAAATGGCTGCTCCGAAGGCGCCTCGACGCCCGCCATTTCCGCCGCCAGGCACCGGATCCGGTGGAACACACGCCGGTTGTCCCTTTCCTCTCCAGCCGCGTCTGCCTCCTCCACGAGTCGGGAAACCCGTTGATGCAGGCGGTCCATGCGTGCATCGCCATGGCGCCACGTGTAGGTGAAGCCGGCCTCATCCAACGCGCCGATCCATGACCGGGTATCCGGTTCATCCAGCAGGGCCGACCCGGGTGGCACGAGCAGGCGGATGGTGTACTGCACCGGGTCGATGTGGTCGACCAGTTCGTGGACTTCGACGAAATCCAGCAGATCCAGGTAGTCGTCCAGGGTCGTCCAGGGCGTGAAGGCCACCAGCGAGGGCCGCATGGGCAGGTCCGCGTCGCGCAGGATGGCCAGCGCCCGGACGACGTCGGCGCGGGTGTGTCCTTTCCTGAGGCGCTCCAGCACCAGATCGCTGACCGATTCCACGGCCGATACGACGAAGATGCCGCCCAGGTCCCGGGCTTCCGGGAAAAAGGATGGGTGCTGGAGGATGTGTTCGGTCTTGGTGGTGAAATCGAAGGTGAGGCCGGGGTGGGCCTCGCTCATCCTGCGCAAGATACGCAGGACGTGGGTGGGACCGTTCAGGAAATCCGGATCCCCGAAGGTGATGTGCCGGGCCCCCATGCGCACCTGCTGGTCCACGTCGGCGAGCACCACGTCGGCAGGCACGGCAAAGAACCGGCCGTGGTACACCGGCGTGATCGGGCAGTGCAGGCAGGTATGCAGGCAGCCGCGCGTGGTCTCGGCGTAACCGGCGGGAAGCAGTTCAATGCCGTTGTCCAGCTGGGCGTACCGCTTCAAACCGGGCAGCGTATCGCGGTCCGGGACGAGCCACTCCTGGCGCGCGAGATGCGGAGCGGTAGCCGCACTGCCGGCCAAAGCGTTATTCGTGGTGGCAGCCGCACGTCTTGCCAAAGCGGCACCGCCGGTCGATGCGGGACCCCCGGGCGCCGCTGCCGGTTCGTCATCGCACAACCTGCCGACCAGGTCGCAAAGCGGCTGTTCGAATTCGCCGCCAATCACCGAGTCGGCCCCGTGGGACAGGAGATACTCGGCGTTCAGCGTGGCGTAGAGTCCGTAGAAGCAGAGATGCGCGCCGGGATTGAGATTCCGGATACGGCGCGACAGGTCCATCCCGACCCGCATGGCCGTGTGCATGGGCACCGAGATCCCGATGAAGCCGGCCCGGCGGACGACATCCTCCGGGACCGGTTCGATCGCGGCGTCGACGACAGATACTCTATATCCTTCGGATTTCAGGCGGGCGGCGGGGGAGGCCAGGCTGAAGGGCTGATGGCCCAGTTCATAGCAGGAGATGAGCAGGATATCATCGTCACGCTTCATGATGGAACCACGGGACGGCGAAGGCTGCCGGGTTATTTCGTCTGAGGGGGACGGTATCCCGGCGGCATTTCGGCGCCTTCGCCGAAGAAGAACTCTTCCAGGTGCCGGTCGTAGACTTCCTGGCCCTCGGTCGTGGCGAGATTCAGGCGGTACTCGTTGATGACCATGACCGAATAGTTGATCCACATCTGCCAGGCCTGTTTGGATATGTTATCGTAGATGCGCTGTCCGAGTTCGTTGGGAAAGGGGACGAAGTCGAGTCCTTCAAGTTCCTCTTCGAGCTTGGCGCATTGGACCATGCGAGCCATGCCGGGCCTCCTCGTAACGTGCGTATTCCTGGCTGAACATATGCCGGTTGGTGTCGCGTGTGCTACAACACAGGCTATATACCCGCCTGCCTGGTGTTTGTCAAGTTGGCCGTTTGCCGGTGTCGAAGCGAGGCTCCCGGGCGAGGAACCTGCCTTCTCGTCCGGATCCTGCGCATTCCCGCGAAGACCTCCTCAGTCCTCGATGTACTGTGCCAGCACCGCATCCATGGCGGCGTTGCCGCTGGGATAGCGTCCTTCCGGAACGCCGAGACCGTGGTCGAGCAAAAGACCGAGCGCGGCAGGATATCCGCCGTTATCCCGATTCCACTGGCAGTGCATCACGGCATGGACCGGGTCCTGGAAATACCCGCCGATGGGCTCAGTTGAGGCGCCCAGCCGGAGGAGGAAGTCGACCATTTCGGAGTGTCCCTTGCACAGGGCCCAGTAGAGGGGCGTGGCCTCCATCCAGCCACGGGCGTCGATTGGCCAGCCCAGGTCCGCCATGAGACGGACCGCGGCCCAATTGTCCACCTGGGCCGCGTGGCTGATCAGGGTTTTGTCGTCGTCACTCAATTGGTTCAGGTGACGACTTCTAAGTCTCTGCACGACTTCGAGATCCGTGTTCGCACACGCGATCACGAACCGGTCATATTCGGTGGTAGGGGACGGCTCGGCGCCATGCTGCCTGAGGCGTTCGGCCACATCGCGTCGGCCGAGGCGATGGGCAAAGTCGAGCGGCGTCCACCCGACGATTCCGAGCGCCGTGCTCTTCCCGGTCGAGGTGCGCGCATTGGGGTCCGCGCCGGCCTCCAGGAGCGTGCCGATCAATTCTACCGTGTTGTTTCTCTTTACGGCCCAGTGCAGGGACGTTTCCCCGTCGGCGGGATGTATGGCGTTGGGATCGGCGCCCTGGTCGAGAAACCACCGTATGCCCTCGGTCCAGTTCATGTCCATGACATGCTTGATGCAGTAGGAAACCGCTTCCGCGTCCAGCCCGTTCGCCGCGACCGTATCCAGCAGTTCCAGGTTGAACTTCTCGCAGGCGTGGTACAGGGACTCGTTGTCGTTGGGGTCGGCGCCCGCGTCCACCAGCACCCGGGCCGCCGGCACGCAGTTGTTTTCCACACATCCGTAGAGGGCAGACTCCTTCCAGTCGTCATCGTTCACCCAGTAGCTGTCCGGGTCGGCGCCGTGCCGCAGGAGCAGTTCCAGGATGCGGACCATGGCGTCGGCACGTTCGGTCAGATAGCAGGACCATGTCGCATGCAGGATCGGGGTCCAGTCTCTCGGGCCGCCCTTTGTCGTGGCCGCGGTAGGATCAGTCGCCAGCATGTCTGTGACGGCATCCAGGTCCCCGGCGGCGCAGGCAGCGTGAATATCCCCCCGGGTAAGTTCCGGTGACGATTCGAGCACTGCCTCGGCGCGTTTCCGATCGCCCCATAACCAGGCCGAGGACAGGAACATCTCCCGCTTCTCTTCCAGGTTGCCGGCGGCAATTTCGAGGTGGATCTTCAGGTGGGGCCAGGATTTGAACCCATGTTCCCGGGCGATGGCATGATAGGCGTCCGACAGCACGACGCGGTCACGCCGCGCACCGGTGGCCGACTGGATTCTTTCTACGGCGTCTTCTTCGCCGCTGCGCGCGGACTTCAGCAGCGTTTTCGCCTGCAGCCTGAGATGGCGTATATCGGGATGGGATGGCAGGGACGGCATGGAACCTCCTTCGCACGGCCATGAGACCGCCGGAACACCCGTGTGTCCGCCGTACGGGCAGGAAGAAGGTTGCCAGTACAGATAGGAACCGACGCAGGTGAACTTTTGTTCTTTCCGCGGACGGGCGGCGTCCTGCACACGCCGATTATGGATAAATGTACAGGCTTCGCGGGAGCGCGTCAAGAGAAAGCAGCCGGTGGAATCCGGGCGGATCGAGGGCGGAACGACGGCCGGGTTTCAGAGAGGCAGACCCGCGCTCCGGCTTGACGCGGGCGACTATTCCCGTTACCTATCGCATCAGTCATGATCTATCGGGAATTCGAAACGCACGCCGCCCTCGCGCCTTACGTTCAACTCGTATGGATGATGGAATCCGAGCACGAGGACGACCACGCGTCCAGGTCGCTCATCGTTCCGGACGGCATCGTGGAGATCGCCTTCCATTCCGGCGATCCGCGGATCACGACCGTGGCGGGCGTGAAGCGCATGGTCCAGCCGCGGAGCTTCGCGATCTCCCAGATGCGCAAGTATATCGAAATCGAGTCCAACGGCCGGACCGGCTTCGTGTCGGTGCGCTTCTATCCGTGGGGCGCTTATCACTTTTTCGACAAACCCGTCCACAGTTTTCTGGATGATACGGTGAGCACCGCGACCCTATGGCCTGGCCATTACGAGGATTTGATGCAGAGACTCCGTGCGGCAGCGGACGGCGCGGGCGGCGCGGGTGGTGCGAGCGGCGCTGGTGACGCGGACGGGGCGGGCCTCGCCGCTTTCGTTCAGGGGTTCCTGCTGGATCGGTTGAAGGAGCATTACCAGGATGACGTGGCGCTCGACGAGGCGGTCAAGCTCATTCGGTCCACGGGCGGGCAACTGTCCGTCGAAGAGGTCGGTGAACGCGTCGGTCTCTCCAGGAAGCAGCTGGAAAGGAAGTTCGTGGCTACGGTCGGTACGACGCCAAAAACCTTTGCCCGCATCAGCCGGTTCCTGAACATCTGCCATCACCTGGACAGGTACCGGGACAGTACGCTGACCCGGCTGGCCCACGAATGCGGGTATTTCGACCAGGCCCATTTCATCCGGGAATTCAGTGTTTTTACCGGGTTTACCCCGAAGGCGTTCTTCGCGAAAAACAACGTTAAATTCGCGGAACTCTAGACTTGTGTCTCATTTTTACAATTTTAACACACCAAGCGTTGTATCTTTAGTCATGAAAGTGATCTGACATCGACGAATCCGCCATCCGCGCGGCGGCCTGGCGAACTTGCCACCCGCTCGGTGGCTTTCCGTAAGGAGACTTATTATGAAACTGGTACCCTATCTGGCATTCAATGGTCAATGCGAGGAGGCGCTCGAGTTTTACCGGGACTGTCTGGGCGGCTCAGTCGTGAACCTGAGTCACTACAGCAAAGACCAGGACATAGGCATGGAAATCCCCGACCACATGGTGGGAAAGGCCATGCACATGTCCATCCAGTTCGGCGAGAACATGCTCATGGGTTCCGACCATATTGAAACGGTTCCTTCGGACACCAACATCTCGCTCTCGATCGACTTCACGAGCGTGGATGAACAGGAGCAGGCGTTCAACGCCATGTCCGCAGGCGGCGAGGTGACCATGCCGCTGCAGGATACGTTCTGGGGCTCCCGTTTTGGAATGATCACGGACAAATTCGGCATTAACTGGATGTTCAACTGTCACCTGAACACACCGGAGCAATCGTCATGAAGCGCGTACCATTGGGTTTAGTTGCCGGCGGCGTACTCGGCCTGCTGGACGGGCTGTCCGCGTTCCTGATTCCCGAGGCCCAGGGCATGATGACCGAGATCATCATGTGGGGAACGGCGAAGGGCCTGGTCACGGGTCTGCTGGTTGGCATGATAGCGAACAGAATAGAGGGAGTAGGCAAGAACGTGCTGGCCGGCGGCGCGGTGGGTGCGGTCCTTTCACTGCTCGCGGCGGTCTCCACGGGATCCTATGTCGAAATCGTGCCTCCGGGGATCGTCGTCGGGTTGCTGGCGGGCCTCGTCGTTTCGAAATGGGGTAAATAACCCCGGGACACGATTGGGTTTCATTTTGGACGGGACGTGGTTGACTCCGCCACGGTGCGTGCCGGATCAGGAGACCGGGCGGTCCTTTGACGTGTTGGCGGCGTCTGATCCCACGCCCCCGTATCCTCGCAGCAATTCTGCCAGGTCGTCTCTTCGGCTGAAACCGGCGAGACGTTCCAGCCTGTCGAGTGGCGTCAGGCCCTCTTGGTTTCTGGCATTGACTTCGGCTCCGTGCGCTACGAGCAGCTGAAGAATCTCCTCAGTATCTTCCATCCGGTTGTCCACGTCGAGAACGTGCAGCGGCGTGTTCCCCGATTCGTCCCGTTTGCGGGCGTGGGCGGGGTCGTTCTCGAGCAGATCCCGCACGCGGGCCAGCAGATCCGATTTTACGGCCCGGTGTATCCCGGCGAACTGTGCCAGGTATTCGACCACGTGGTCCTGCTGGTAGTGGCTGGCATGACCGATCGCGTCGATGCCGTGTCCCCCGTCCCGGTGCGACGGATCCGCCCCCAGCTCGACCATCAGCTTGATCATGTCCAGGTGGCCGTACCGGGCCGCTTCGTGCATTCCGCAGGCATTCAAGTCGAATCCAAACTGGTCCATCAATCGGACCGCGTCCCGGTTGTCCGATCCAAGGGCGTTCTCCATGAGCGCTTTAACGCGATCTCCGAGTTTTTCGATTAGCATCGGATCAAGGGCCAGCAATGCGCGGGCTCGGTCCCGGTCTCCGCTGATGCATGCACACGCGAACCGGTCCAGGTCGTCCAGCGGGAACGTACGCGCGCCGCAGGCCGCCAGGTACTCGGCGATGGCCTCATTCCCGTGGTAGACGGCTTCGCCGTAAGGGGAGCGTGCACCAGGCCGGTTGGACGGCCGGTTCACGTCTGCCCCGTTCTCGACCAGCAGGCGAACCCGGTCCGGATAGTTCCACCTTGCGGCCCACTGCATTTGATAGGCCAGCATGTCCGCCGGACTACTCACCCAACCCCGCGATTGCTCACCCAGCAACCGGTGCCACGGCCGGTTCCCATCCTTTCCCAGTCCGTGGGCGAACAGGAACCGCAGGTGCTCGTCGTCACGGCTGAACATCCGGTTGTAGAGGGTCTGTGCATCGTTGGGATCGGCGCCGGCCTCGATCAGGATCTCCGCCAGTTCATAGCAGTTCCGGTGCGGCGGGCACCTCGCCGGGCCGTTTTCCCCCTCGCCGAACAGTCCGGTAAGGACGGTGTAAGGACAGGGGAAGCCGGCCCAGAGATAGCCCGCGTTCGGGTCGGCGCCATGGGCAAGCAGCAGCCGAGCTGTTTCGACGGCCGCGTGTTCCGATGTCCCGGCGTCCAGACGGGAAAACGCCACGTAAAGCAGCGGTTCCCAGTCGTGGGGGCCGCCCGGAGTCTTCGCAAGTTCCGGGCTTGCGTTCAGAAAAGCGGACACGGCGGGTATGTCACCGGCTGCGGCTGCGGCGTAAATACTCATCCGGGCAAGTTCCGGGTGGGCATCCAGCATGCTTCTGGCCCTTGCCCGCCTCGACGGGTGGTCCTGGGCACCCTGCGTCAGACAGGCGAGACGGATGAAATCGTCGGCGAATCCGGTGCCGTCACTCGGCTTCGACGGCGTGGGATCCACGTTGGGACTGCGGGAGTGGCTCTCGACCGTGCGGAAGTATCGTTCGACACGGCTCCAGTCCGGGAATCCGTAGCTTCGGGCCACGGCGTCGCGGGTGTCCCGCAGGGTGAGGTTGGGCGGATCCGGGTTGGGCTGGTTCCGGGCCGCCTTGCCCGGTGCTGCTTCCGTCCCGGTCCGGTGTGCCGCGAACAACTCGCGGGCTTCGCCGGCGATATCGCTCAGATCGACCGGATATGGCCATTGCCTGGGTGGGACTCGATCCAAATGCGCCATTCCACATGTTCTCGTGTTCGGTTCAGTCGCCCGCGGCCCCGGTCTAGCCGCTCGCGGTCCTCGGCCTTGGTTCAGCCACCCGCCTCCGTAACGCGACGAAGCGCGTCCTGGTTGACGAGATCTGGATAGACGAACTTCCGGGCGTACTCGGCCGCCGTCACATCTCTCCACGTGTATTCTCCGCCCTCCGTCGTCGGTTTGCGGAGGGATGCGCGCACCGACGGGTCGGCGCCGTGTTCCAGGAGCAGGTCCGCCATGTCCGTGAAGTTGCGCGGTACGTGCAGCGAGGCCATGGCGTGGAATAGCGGCGTCCAGCCCCCGTACCCCTCGTGGTCGGTTCCGGCAGGCGCATTAACGTCGGCGCCTTGTTCAAGCAGCCACCGGGCCATTTCCGCGTCGCAGAACTCGACCGCCATGTGGAGCAGGGTAACGCCGCCCGACAAGGGAGTCACACAAGCGTATGGATTTGGGACTTCAATGCTGTATCCAGGCGGGAAGATGTCTTTTTCCGAGAACAGTCTCGAAGTCATTTGGGAGTCCCTGCGCAGATGCGCTTCCAGCAGGCGAGTGTCCCGCAGATGCAGGGCCAAGGGCGGCGTGTCCGGCAACTCGACACCCGCTTCCACCATGACACGGAGGCAATCGGCCTTATTCCCGGGATTTCGCTCGTTGGTCGCCAGGATCATGCCCGCGTTGTCCGGCAGCAGCCTGCCGCCCTTCGAAGAGAGGTGGCGCAACATCCCGGACGCCAGCGTCATACAGGGGTAATCGATTACCCGGAATGGCCTACCGGACGGCGATAGGGTCGTCGCATTCGGATCGGCGCCATAGAGGAGTAGCAACTCCGCGGCGTCAAGGTTGTGATCGAAGCACGCCGCGGCCCGTAAAGCCCTGTCGCCCCCTTCGTGCACATCCGCGCCGGCGGCGATCAGGACTTCCATAGCCTTCACCTTGCCGAAAAACGCGGCGTATGCGAGCGGCCGGTACCCATTGTGTCGGCGCCGCCTGATCCAGTGCCCTTCCCGGTGAATCAGGCCGGGGTCTTCGGCCAGCAGGTCGTTCAGACGGCCAGCGTCGTCATCGAGGATCGCCTGTTCCAGCGCTCCCATGGATCCGACGGACTCGACGTAGGCCTTCAGTTTCGGCCAACTGGGAAAACCATACCGGTGCGCGACGTGGAACAGCGCATTGGCAAGCGTCGGACAGGAACCGGCGCTCACCAGGTCTTTCGCCTGGTCTTTGAGGTGGCGCAGGTCGGGCTGATCGGGAAGTTGTACTAGGGTGGATTCTGACATGGCTGACCTCCTTGACTGGCTGCCCGGTGTCCGTATTTTCGGGCCAAAGGAAGTACAGCGGTATGATAACTGACCAACAGGTGGGCTTCTACCCTGTCCACGGACCGGAGGCGGCCTGTCCCGCACCGAACTCAGGATAATTCATGCGGGAACGGCGGTCAAGGGTAATTGATGTTGGCGACAGGCGGTTACGATTCAAGGTCCCCCGCGTACGTGTCGCCGAATAACTTCGGCTATGGCCGTGTTGCCGGATTCATCCGCAATCGAAAGCGGCAGGGTCCAGGGCCAGTCGGCCAGACCAGGTTCGGCGCCGTGTTTCAGTAACAGGCGAACCATGCCGGCCTGGTCGTGCTCGACCGCGACGGCCAGGGGCGTGCGGCCTTCTTTTTCATCCAGCACGTTCACCGCCGCGCCTATTTCGATCAGGGACCGGGCGGTGGATGCCCAGCCATGCCGGGCGCAGACGTGTAGGTAGGTCTGACCCTCGAAGGTGCGGCGGTTCGGATCCAGGCCCGCCGCGACCAGTTTGCGGGTGATCGCGGCGTTGTCGCCCCATCCCGGCAGGTATTGAAGATCAACCAGGCGTCCGGGCGCTCCGGGATCCTCGGCCAGCAGTGTATCGATCAGCCGCTCGTCTTCCGAACCGATCACTTCGGCGGCCACGTAAGGATCCCGGACCCGGTGCGACTTGCCGTCCACCAGGTTCCGGAGCGATTCGCGGTCCAGGCTCCAGGACGGTGGGTACACCGCGCCGTGACGTACGAGCAGATCCCTTATGGATTGATCGTTCGTGCCCGCGGCGCATCCGCAGGAGTCCAGTTCCACGTTGGGATTGGCGCCGCTTTCCAGCAGCAGGGCGACCAGATCCGCCTGCTTGTGCCACACGGCCACGAAGAGCGCTTCGTCCACCGCGTGTCCGTCGGTGCCCGCTTCAAGCAGCAGCCGAACGATGCGTTCGTGTCCTGCGCGCACCGCATAGGACAGGGGGGACCTCATGGCGGCATCGCGGTGCTTTTCGGCGGGTTGCGCTTCGAGGATCGACGCTGCCCTTTCGAAGTCGCCCAGGTGGCAGGCCGCCGTGATGGCGTAATGCGCACCGTTCTCCAGCAGGTACACCGTGAGGCCGAGTTTCGGATCGGGCGGATCGAGTCCGAATCCGACATCGAAGGACAGGGTCAGCGGGGTCTTGCCGTCCGCGCGCCGGGAATCGATGGGTACGCCGCGGTCCAGAAACAGCTCGATCAGGTCTTTCCGGCCGTTCAGTACGCCCAGGTGAAGTCCGCTGTTGCCGTCTTCGTCCGTTCGCCGGGCCAATTCGGGCTGTTCGTGCAATACCGATGCAACACGCTCGAATGCAACGCGCTCGAAGCCGCCTGCCTTTATGAGATCGGCGATCTCCCTGAACGCGGGATCGTAGCCGAACCGGGCGTTCATCGCGTTTTCGAGAACGTCCACCACGTCGTCGAAGCCGCGTTCCCGGGTGCTTTCGAGGAGACTCGCCCAGGTCGAATTGAATATATTGAGTCCAGGATCGGCGCCCCGGTCGAGCAGCAGTTGCACAGCGTCGGCATGTCCGTGGCGCGCGGCCAAATGGACCGGCTGGGCGTACCAGTGCAGGGCATTCACGAGTCGCGGATCGTCATCGAGTAGCGCCTCTATGGCCACCCGATCGCCGGCAGCGCCGGCCTTGAACAGGGACCAGGCGGCTTCTCCGTCGATCCAGTCAGTCTCGTCGCCCCAACGGTCGTCGTAGTAGGGCCGCCCGTATTCGGGACCCAGGCCCGGGCTGATCATGAACCCGGTCCGGCAGGCATCCAGGTGCACGCGCCCCCGGAACTTTCCGGGAAACGCCATGCGCGCGGCGCGGTCGGGGTACTTTCCTTTGATTTCCACCGTGTTGCTCCGAACCGATTTCTGATCGACGTCAGTCGGCCGATCGACACCGGACCGTTCGTTGATCGTCTCGTTCCGCCCGATCATAATTTTCAACCGGTGTGAGCACCAAGTTCAACCAGCGCGTGGAACGCCGTCCGGCTCCTTGCGGAAGCGGCACAGTCCAGCGGCGTTCTGCCTCCGTGGTCCCGCGCGTCCGGGTCGGCGCCGGCTTCGATCAAGGCGCGGACCGTATCGGTTCCCGTTCCTCTCGCGCAGACCAGGTGCAGCCCGGTACGGCCTTCACCATCCTGGAGGTTGGGATCGGCCCCGAGTTCCAGGAGCAGGCGGACCCGCTTGCCATGGCCGTGATTGGCGTCGTGGTGCAGGAGGGCGCGTCCGTCCACCCGCTCGTTGATGTCCCATCCGTGCCCGACCAGCAACTGGAGTCCCTCGGCCATCGACGCGCTCGGCGTATGCTTGAGTCCACCCCGGTTCGGTTCCGCGCCGTTTTCCAGCAGGAATCGCACGCCATCCAGGGTGCCGAATCGCAGTTGCATCATAAGCGGGGTTTCCCCGGCGCACCCCACGGTAGTCAGGGCGTTCACGTCGGCCCCAGCATCCAGCAGCAACCTGCCGACGGGGACGGACCGCCAGTGATGCATCGCCCGGGCGATCCCCCGGCCTCCGGTGAATTCGGCATGTACGAGTTCAGGATCGTCCGTCAGCCCGGACCGGACTGCTTCGATCCGGTCCGCCATCACGGCATCCCTGAAGGCGCGCACCCGGTCGGGAATCAGCAGGTCCGCGATCGCCCGGTGGACCGGCTTATAGCAGTGGCCGCAATTCCGGCGGACGAACTCCCGCAGCAGAGGGTGGACCGCGATCCCGTCGTAGCCTGCGAGCCGTGGCCGGCTTTCGACAGCGGTCTGCGCGGCTTTCAGATCCCCTCGTGCAAACGTCGCAAGGAAGGCTTCGTCAGATTCGGACTCCATACCGGTTGGACCCTCCGGTTACGTCATGTCTCAATCCCTGGCCGCCAACCGCCCGCCGATCCATGCCATGGGCAGATACCCGCCGACCAGGTCCACCGCGATGAACCAGCCCGGCGCGGGCAGCATCATGGCGTTGGCGATGCCGCCGAGGAGGAACAGCGATCCGATGAGCATGGATAGCTTCAGCCGGTGCCCCGACGCAATCTTCACGGCCAGGTACGCACCTGCCAGGGTGCCGGCCGCATGGGCCAGAAAGGGAAATACGAAATGCCGGAACTGAAACAGGTGCATGGACGACGCCAGGGATTCCATATCCGTTACGTCGACGCCGGACGGCGGCGGAATGACCATGGGGCCCAACAAAACCAGGCCCATGTTGACCGCGCCGCCGACCACCATACCCAGAACCACTGCAAGGATGATTCTGATCGTTTTACCCATGGTGTGCCCTTCTGGTCAGGTGAGGAAAATGGCTGCCTATAGAAATCTTATAGACACGAATTGACACGTATATACATCGTATAGACTTCTATACCTGAAATCGCTTGTTCCACCCACAGTCCACAACCGGCCGGGTTCCGACCGGATCCACGCCTGGCGCGAATTCCGGTTGCTGAGAAATCTATCCCCAACTGGACGTGCAGGCAAAGCAAATCACCGGCAGATAATGGCCTTGTCCGGCTTTCGTCCCGGAAGTACGTTGGTTTTCGTCGTCCGAATCCAGTCGGACCACAGCGTGCCATCCGCGTAAGACAGATGAAGCTTGCAAGGGAGCATACATGGGAGTTTACGAGGAACTGGGCATCCGGCCGTTCATCAACGCCGCGGACCACTACACGCGGTACGGCGGGTCGATCATGTGGCCCTGCGCGGTGGAAGCCATGGTCGAGGCGTCTCGACAGTACGTCAACCTGTTCGAGATGCAGACCCGGGTCGGCGAGGCCATCGCCGAGTTGACGGGGAACGAAGCAGCCTACGTGAGCTGCGGCGCCACGGGCGGAATCGCGCTGGCAGTCGCGGCCTGCATGGCCGGCACGGATCCGGAAAGGATCGAACAACTGTCCGATACGACGGGCATGAAGAACGAGGTGATCGTGCACCGGTGCGCGCGGTTCTACGAAGATATCGCCATCCAGGTTCCCGGGGCGACGATCGTGGAAATGGGCGACGAGCGCGGCGCAACCGAAGAACAGCTTGCCGCCTGCATCAATGAACGCACGGCCGCGGTGTTGACCCTGTCGCCGTGGGGCCGCATGCTGCCCATTGACCGGATCGTCCACATCGCCCACGGACACGGGGTACCGGTACTCGTGGACGCGGCGTTCAGTATCCCGCCCAAGGCCAATTTCCGGTACTTCACCAGCGAGTTGGGTGTCGATGCCATCATCGCCAGCGGCGGCAAAGCCATCCGCGGCCCTCAGACCACCGGACTAGTCATCGGTAAGAAACCCATCGTGGAAGCATGCGCCGCACACGGCAATCCCAACCGGGCCATCGGCCGCACGATGAAGGTCGGAAAGGATGAACTGGCCGGCATCTACGCGACGGTGAAGTACATCATGGAACGGGACGAGGACGTGGTCCGCAGGGAAGTCAACCGGATGGGACTGGATATCCGAAAGGGATTGTCCCCGTCATCCCTGGTGAAGTCGGTCAAGCGAAGCGGCGACGTGGTCTCAATCGAAATCGACCTCGCACGGCCGGGGTGGTCGGACCAGGAGTTCGAACGGCGGCTGCTCGACGGCGAGCCCTCGATCGTGACCTGGTGCAGAAACGGCCGCTTCCGGGTGAAACTCGGTACGCTGCAACCGGGCGAGGTGGACCGGGTGATCCGGCGGCTGCGGGAACTGTTATGCGATTGAGCGCGCAGGGTCGGCATGCCACCTGAACCTTCGTTCTACCCGCCCATTACTTCCCTCTCCCTCGTCGAGGGGATGTATCTGTCCCGGCCCAATCGATTCAGCGTAGAGTGCCTGATCGACGGCATGGAGGAGTACGTCTTCATGCCGAATCCCGGCAGGATGAGAGAACTGCTTCTGCCGGGTGTAAAGTTGATCCTGGCCGATCACGGCTTGCATGCAAACCGAAGGACGCGGTATACGGTAATGGCCGTGCGCTACCGGGAACGAATCGTGTTCGTCCACACCCACCTGAACAACCTCGCGGCACGCATCCTGGTCGAAGGCAGGGCGGTCCCCGGATTGAGGAGCTACGCGGTCGTGGGATCGGAGGTGGCCTTTGGCCCCCACCGGTACGACCTCCTCCTGCGGGACAACGCGGCAGACCTGTACCTGGAAGTGAAATCCTGTACCCTGTCCGCGAACGGGATCGCCATGTTTCCCGACGCGGTCACGGAACGGGGGCGCAGGCATCTGCTGGCACTGGCACAGATGCACGCGGAGGGAAAGCGGGGCGCCCTGCTGTTCCTGGTTCACCACGAAAACGCCAGGGCATTTCTGCCGGATTATCACACGGACTTCGCATTCGCAAGGGCATTCTGCGAAGTGGAGGACCGGCTGCCCGTCTTCGCGGTTGCGCTGGAGTGGACGTCGGACCTGCGCTTCCGTGTCTCGAATCCGCGGTTAGTCATCCCGTGGGACGTTATTCGCAAAGAATGCGTGGACCGGGGCCACCTGGTCTGCGTCGCGCGTGGTGGGACGGGATACCGGGTGTCGCTGACACGCTATATGGGCGAACTGTCGCGGATGGCGGGGATGCGTGCAGCCCACGCAACTCGCGCAGGTCACGCAGGCCGCCCAGGCCGCCCAGGCCGTGCAGGTGCGGTATACCCCGTTCGGTCCTCCAACGACGCATCGGAGGGTATGACGGGCGTGCTGTCAGGGCTTTATGGAAACCCGTCAGAAGACTTCGACGGCTGGACGTTCAGGTGTGCAACCGACCCGGCACCTACGCCCGAGTTTCAAGAGGCGCTATTGAACTTTCGCATGCCGCGCCGGCTGCTGCCGGATCCGCACTGAAACACCTGTCATCGAAGTCGCCGCGTACTAAAGGCTCAACTGAGCAACTGCTGCACGTCCGGCGACCGGCCGTTTCGGACCGCGTAGTCCAGCGGCGTTTCTCTTCGGGAGGATTTCGCCGACCGGTCCGCGCCGTGGACCAGGAGCGTTTCGATGATTACCCGGTCGGCCCCCGCGGCGGCGAAATGCAGGGCCGTCTCACCGTATACGTGTCCGGGATCGGTTGTCGGCGCGTCATCGTGGCAGGCCTGGTCGACGTTGGCGCCGTTCTCGAGGAAGAAACGCACGACGTCCGGGAGGTTGTGCTGGACCGCCACGTGCAATCCCGTGACGCCGTTCATGGGCTGGGCGAGATTGATGTCGGCGCCCGCTTCCAGGTAGAGACGCAGGTACCGCAGCTGGCCGCGGTAAGCCGAAAACGTCATGAGGATGCCCTCGTCGAACCCCGCGAAGTTCACGTCAGTACCCACGGAAAAAAGGTATCTCATGATCACGTAGTGTTCATCGGTTTCCTGCTGAGGCGGAATATGCGCCGGGGTAATGCAGGCCGGATCGGCGCCCTGTTCTACCGCCCTGTACACCATCGCCGTGTCGCCGTTCTCCACGGCGTCGATCAAGGTAGCGTTCAGGTCTTTCTTGTCGGACACGATTACCTCACTTCCATCGGCAGCCCGTGTAAAAGACGCCCTGAACCCGCCGGTCAACAAAGCCCTTGTATGCCAGCCGTGCGTTTAGTTTAATTGAATGTACAGTATTCAGTCAACGTATTCACATCCACAGTGTTTTGCATCTGCCGTGAATCGTCCACGCACCATCCTGCACGCGGATATGGATGCCTTCTTCGCGGCCGTCGAACAGCGGGACCGTCCCGAGTTGCGCGGCAAACCGGTCATCGTCGGAGGCGACGGACCGCGGTCCGTTGTGTCCACCTGTTCCTACGAGGCACGCAAATTCGGCGTACATTCCGCCATGCCGGGCACGACGGCGCGGAAGCTGTGTCCACAGGGGATCTTCCTGCCCGTCAGATCGGAGGCCTACGGAGCGGTTTCACGGCACGTCCAGGAGATCTTCCACCGGTATACGCCTCTCGTCGAGCCGTTGTCGCTCGACGAGGCGTTCCTGGACGTCACCGGTTCGTCGCAGCTGTTCGGAGACGGCGAAGCGATCGCCCGGTCGATCAAGGCGGACGTGCTGAAGGAAACGCGCCTCACCATATCCGTCGGCGTGTCGCCGTGCAAATTCGTGGCCAAAGTGGCCTCCGACCTGGACAAGCCCGATGGCCTGGTGATCGTCCCTCCGGACCGCGTACCGGATTTTCTGGCGCCTCTGCCCGTTTCTTGCCTATGGGGCGCGGGCAGGGACATGCAGGAGCGCATGGTCCGTCTCGGACTCCGGACGATAGGGGACGTGCAGCGGCGGTCATCGGAGGAGCTGCAACGGCTGCTCGGCAGCGCCGCCGGCGCTCATTTCGCACAGATCTCCCGGGGGCAGGACGACCGGCCCGTGGTGACCGGGCATCCGGCGAAGTCGGTCGGCCACGAAAACACGTTCGGCACGGACCTGGTGGACCGGGAGGAATGTCACGGCGTGCTGGTGGACCAGAGCGACAAGGTGGGACGCCGGCTGCGGAAAGCGGGGCGGCTGGGCAGGACGGTCCGGGTCAAGGTCCGGTTCGGGGATTTCAAGACCCTCACCCGGCAGGCGGCCGTGGCGCCGACCGACAACGATTTCGTCATCGGCAAGGCGGCCGTGGAATTGTTCGACGGTGTATGGGACGGCAAGACGGGCATTCGGCTGCTCGGCGTGGCCGTCGGCAACCTGGTAAGGCCAGCGGAGCCCGTGCAAACCGATCTCTTCACGGAAGGCGACGGGCAGTCGGATCGTCTCGTGCGCGCGCTCGACACGATCAGGGACCGTTACGGCCGCAGCGCCATACGGCACGGCGCATCCGCGATGAAAGCCTGATCCGCGATGAAAGCCTTATTGTACGTGATGAATGTCTTATCTGCGATGAAGCCTGATCCGCGTTCGGACGCGCGAATAACGGAGATGGGAGGACTATGATAAAAAAACTGTTGCTGGTCTTTGTCGTCGCGGTCGTGGCCGGTGTGTCCGTGATGGGTTATTACCTGTGGAAGGGCCCCGACCTTTCCTCCTATGGCCATCTCGTCGAACCTGCGATTTCAACCATGCCGCCTCAGCGGATGATCGTGGTCGAGGTCAGGGGCGACCCGGACCATGTGGCATCCGAAGCTTACGAAATGTTGTACGATCTGTACTACAGTGTCGGTGGCGTGGATTACTGGCCCCTTCCGGCGCCCAGGGCCCGCTGGCCGATCTCACCCGATCTCCCCAGGGCAGAATGGGTCGGTATCTATGGCATCCCCGTTCCCGATTCGGTGGCGGAACTGCCGGAGTACGTCCACATACCGGGCATGACGGTTTCTCTCACGACCTGGGATTACGGAGAAGTCGCGGAACTGCTCTATATCGGTCCCTATGAAGAAGAAACCCCCTCCATTGAAAGACTGCGGAACTTCGCGGCTGAAAAAGGATATGCGTTCGCCGGTCCCCACGAGGAAGAGTACTTGAAGGGACCCGGCATGATTTTCAGGGGGAACCCCGAGGAATACGTCACCATCCTGCGATACGTGATCAAACCGATGACGGAACCTCCGGATGGCGGAACCACCTCGGACCCTGCCGGAAGTACCGAAAGTGAAGGATCGGAAGGAACGGTCGTACCATAATAAACCCATGCTGAAAACCCTGCTGAACCAAGGAGGCGTCATGCTTGAGTTTACCGGACTGAACTGGCTGGCCATTCTCGTGGCAACGGTAGCTGGATTCGCGCTAGGCGCGATCTGGTACGGCCCGATTTTCGGAGAAGCGTGGTTGACCGCGATAGGCAAGACGGCGGACCAGATTCAACCGTCCGCCGCCCCGTTCGTCATCAGTTTCTTCACCGCCCTGATTACGGCGGTCGTACTCGCGATGTTAATCAGCGCTCTGGACATATCGACGCTGGGCGGAGGGGTGTCGATCGGGCTCCTCGTGGGCATCGGCTTCATCGCCACCGCGATGGCTTCGGATGCCGCGTTCGGCGACACCGGGCTGAAACTGTGGTTGATCCAGTCCGGATACCGCGTGCTCTACAGCGTGCTGATGGGCGCGATTCTCGCCGTGTGGCGTTAAGCGGTCAGCACGGACGGCACGGTCAGCACGGACGGCTCGGTCAGCACAGACGGCTGGGTATGCACAGACGGCTCGGTCTGCACAGACAGCATGGACAGCACAGAAAGCACCTCATGGACACGGACGCACTCCGAAGGGAATACGTATTCGGCAGTCTGGATGAAAGGGATCTGAACGCAGACCCGTTCAAGCAGTTCGACACCTGGTTCGGGAACGCGGTCGACGCAGGGATCGAGCTGGCGGACGTGATGACGGTCGCCACGGCTTCGCAGGCCGGCGTGCCGTCGGCCAGGATCGTCGTTCTGCGGGGGGTTGACGAGCGGGGGTTCGTGTTTTACACGGACTACCGTAGCGCGAAGAGCCGGGACCTGGATGAGAATCCCAGGGCTGCGCTGGTGTTCTACTGGCGGGAGCTCGGACGCCAGGTCCGGATTGCGGGCGCGGTTCAACGGGTAGCTGCAGAAGAATCCACCCGTTACTTCCGGTCCAGACCCCTGGAAAGCCGCCTGGCGGCCCTGGCCTCGAACCAGAGCGAGGTCATTTCCGATCGGAAGGTGCTGGAAGACCGCTACGAGGCGCTTAAGGCGGAGCACCCCTCAGGTGACGTCCCCTGTCCCGACGACTGGGGCGGGTATCGCGTTTCGCCCGATGAGTTCGAATTCTGGCAGGGACGGGAACTCCGCCTGCACGATCGTATACGTTACCGGCGCGGCGCAGACGGCAATTGGGAGATCGAACGGCTGTCGCCCTAGATCCCGTTGCCGCCCTGGATCCTGCCGTCCCTGACACGGGGAAACAAGCGATGACTGAAAATCAAGCAATGACACAGAAGGAAAATGCGATTCGGTTCGGCGTAGTGGGCTGCGGAGGGGCCGGTCATGCCGCCATCCGATCGGCCTGTGCCAGCACGCTGCTCGACGTCGTCGCGATCAGCGACCTGATCGAGGAGCGACTGAGCCGGGTGGGCCGTGAGGAGGGCATCCCGCGTCTGTACGGACCTTACCAGGATCTGCTCGCCGACAAGGACGTGGAAGCCGTCCTCCTGGCGGTGAATCCGCCCGCCCGCTATCCCATGGTCCTCGACGCGATCGCCGCAGGCAAGCACGTGCTGGTACAGAAACCACATGCCACCCGCGCCGAACACATCCTGACGTTCAAGGAAGCGGCCGAGCGCGCCGGTGTAACGATGCAGTTCTGCTTCTTCATGCGTCACGATCCGGTGAACCGCAGGACGCGCGTCGCATTAAGCCGCGGTCGTATCGGCGAGCCCTATCATGCCCGCATCTTTCTGAAATACAACTACAGGGCGCCGTTGGACAGTCCCCAAGGCTGGACCCACGTGTTCGGCCAGAAGGGCGGCGCTTTGGGCCAGCACGCGTCCCACGAACTGGATCTGGCCTGGTGGTGGATGGGCTGTCCGGATCCCCAGTGGACCTTTGCCGCCAAGCACGTCGTCGAGGCACTGTATGACGGACCGGAAGGACCGGCCGAAGACTATTTCTCGGGGATAGCCGGCTTCGAAGGAGGCAAGACGATCCAGATCGACTGCTCCCGCTGGGTGCACTGCGATACGCCCACCGTGGTGGAGGTCTACGGTAGTGAGGGCGCCTATTCCCACGGTCAACTGTGGCAGATGGAGGACGGCGTTTTCACCTCCCGGGAGATCGATGACGAATCCGACGTGCCCCATTCCGATCCGCCGAAAGACGGCCTGCCCTTCTTCCATGAAGTCGAACACTTCGCCCGGGCGGTCGCCGGCCGCGTAAAGCCCGATGTCGATGCGAATGACGCCTACCGGTACATGCAACTGCTCGACGCGATGTACGACAGCGCGAAGACCGGCGAAAAGGTGCATATCGGCTGAGTGAGCGGGCCGTTTGCCGCCGGTCAGTGGGCGTGTGCCCATTCCACCAGCAGCGCCATCAGTCCGATACCCAGGATGACCAGGGCGAATTTGATCACGCGGTCGTGGTCCCGGGTGGGCATGGGCTGGTCGTCTTCGCCGGCGAGCACGCTCATGACGAATTTCGCCACGCGTACATTGCGCCTCGAAAGTTCCGCGTCGATGATGTCGATGATCGCCACGTAAATGAATGTTCCCGCCGCAAGGGCGTTGAAACTTCCCTCGATCACGGTCGTGACGGTCTCGTTTTCATGCAGGGTCATGGCTGCCCCCATTCCGATCAGAATGCCCAATGGCGTCATCGATACGAAAACCGCCAGGATGGGCCTATGGCGGCGCTGTTCGATGCCGGCCCGAAGGACGCTGATCATCAGGGCGAAGGCGGCCGATCCCTTGTGGCAGAGGATCCCGAGCAATATGATGGCCAGCCCGGTAAAGTGGGATTCGATGCCGAGGGATATGCCCGCAATGACGGAATGCACCGACAGCAGCACCAGCAGCACGTACGGGTAGATACAGTGTTGCTCTCCGTCTTCGGCATGCCCGGTGTCGTGATGCTCCCCATAAACGACACGATCAATGAGCAGCAGTGCCACCAGGCCGATCGCGGCCAGCAGCACGGCCAGGGGATAATCCGTGACCCCCTCGAGCTTTTCTATTCCCTCCGGCAACAGGTGGATAAACCCGACGCCCAGAAACAGTCCGCCCGCGAAAGCGTTTCCCAGCGAGAAAAACCGCCGGCTGTTTTCGTGTCTGGCGGCGTATAGGGGGATCAGCCCGCCGATCACCGCGATGGCCAGGATCGCGGCCGCGGAAAGTAGCTTGAAGGTCAATAGGGACATCAGTTGAATACTCCGGTCGTCGGCGACATCGACGATCCCCAAAGCGGCTAGTCTCGGAATTCAGTGTCCTGTAGTAGTACATCTTTCAGCGCGCCGCCCATCCGCCGTCTACGGCCAGCGCGTGGCCCGTCGTGAAGGATGACCGGTCCGAACAAAGCCAGAGAATCGCGTCCGCCACTTCCTCGCCCTTGCACCAACGTCCCATGGGGTGACGTCCGTCATCCTCCTTGACCTCGGTGAAGACGCGGGGAAAGCGAAGGGACGGTCGGGCCAGGCTGCCGGGGCATACCGCGTTGATTCGGATGCCTTCCCGGGCGTATTCCAGCGCCGCGGATTTCGTCAGGCCGATCACGCCGTGCTTGCTCGCGGCGTAGCCGGACATGCCGCCTATGCCCACAAGGCCGGCGACGGACGAAACGTTCACGATAGCCCCGCCACCCTGATCGAGCATGGCGGGAATCTCGTATTTCATGGAGAGCCAGACGCCCTTGAGGTTGACGTCGATCATGTCATCCCACCGGTCTTCTCTCCACTTGTGCGTCAGTGCCTCGTACCTGTAGACGCCCGCGTTGTTTACCGCGAAATCCAGCCGTCCGAAGCGTTTTCGGGTCTGCCGTACCGTTGCCCGGACCTGTGCGGCGTCGGTTACATCGGCGCGAATGAAGTGCACCTTCTCGCTGCGTGTCCTGAAAAGCTCCAGGCTGCGTGGACAGGGGGCCAAGTCCGCCGCGGTCACCGAAGCGCCGGCCTCCAGCATCGCTATCGTCGTGAATCGCCCGATTCCATTGCACGCACCGGTTACCAGGGCGGCTTTGCCGGAAAAATCGTAGGCCATGGCCTGCTCCACCGTTCTCCGTAACCCGGTCTGGAGCGCTGGACGCCGGGTGCGTTCCCATACCGGGCACATCCCCGCGTCGGCCTACAGCAGACGGACGATGTCCTCGCCTCGCCCGACCCTTAAGGCTGTTTCGCGCGGCGTTTCATCGGCGACGTTGGCCTGGGTACGGCTGCAGCCGGCGGCAATCAGCGCTTCGATCACTTCGGGCCTGTTCAACTGGGCAGCCATGTGCAGCGGAGAATCGCCCTGGTAGACGGGGCCCCAGTCCGACTGAACGCCGACACCCGCACGGTGGTTCGGATCCAGGCCGGATTCCCTTAGAATGTGTATGTTCTCGAGGTGATCGGCAACCTGTTCGTCGCCGGGTCTGACTTCCGCGGCGGAATGAAAGGCGGAGGATCCGTTGTGGGGATTGATCTGTCCGGGATCGGCGCCCAGCCCGACCAGCATCTTCAACCGATCGGGATCGATCTGCCACACTGCGAAATACACCGGCGCGCCGCCGTTGTAGTGCCACTGGTTGACATCGCCTCCTTGATCGATCAGGTACCGGGCCATGCTTTCGTCCCGGCAAAGACAGAGGGGCCGGCCGTGCACGTTTTCGATATTGGGGTCGGCGCCCGCTTCGACGAGCAGCTTCACCATGTCGAAGTTTATCCTGCGCTCCACCTGGCGCCAGTCGATCTGCTGTTGAGGAGGACCGTTGAGGGCAAAGGAAAGTGTATATACCGGGAAGCGGCCCTCCCGGTAAGGATCGTCGAAGGCTTCGTGGCAGAAATTGGCCAGAGACGAGTCTTCGGACAGCATTTCGGCCATGAGGGCAAGGTCTTCGGCGTACACGGCGCCGATCCACTGTTTTTCCTTGTCAAATCGCATCGAGCGCTCCCATAATATCGACAAAATATGGTTAGTGCCGCCGGGCTGCACTGTCAATACAAACCTCGATATGCCCCGGCAGTGAGGAGAGTCGGCTGATTTTTTTTATTTGTAACGCCGACCGTTCTAACTGACACTAATACAATAGCGCAGTGATCACTATGGCAGAACCTCTGGCCAGGATAACGCCGGAATACTGTATCGACATCGTACGGGAGTACCCCTTCCCGGTCGACCGTGTCTGGGCGGCTGTTACGACGGCGGAGGGGATCACGGCCTGGATGAAGTACGAAGCCACGTTGGACCGCCGCCTGGGTGGCAGGATCTTCGTGGACTTCAAGTCGGAAGGTAACCTGGAAGGCACGGTCTGCGAATGGGTTCCGGAACGGGTGTTTGCCTACACCTGGGGGCTTTCCGTGGTACGATGGGTGCTCGAGCCCTGCGAGGGCGGCACGCGGCTGCACTTCACGAATTCCCACGTCACCCCGGAAATCCTGATGGGATTTGCCGCCGGCTGGCACGCCTTCATCGACCACCTGGGACCGTACCTGGCCGGGACCACCGTGGAAGACCGGTATGACGATCTCATGGAGGCCTATGCGGATCGATATGGCCACCTGATCGCGGACAACGACGCGGACAACGACGTCACCAAGGAGAACCAGACATGACGAACGATTCGACCTCCGGCGCCTTCACCGTAGCCGAGCTTTGTGAGGCGTCGGCCGATGGGGACTTGAAGCGCATCCATTCCATTCTGGCCGTTGCACCCCACCTGGTGGGTGTGGACACGGCGTCCTACGACGAACACCGCGCCCTGCACCACGCGGTGATGAACCGCCGGATCGACGCGGTTTCCGCGCTCATGGCCGCGGGGGCAGACCCGAACCAGGGCGTCTATCCCCACCGGGATGCCTCCACGCCCCTGGTCATGGCCCGCGACCGCGGTTTTGAAGACGTCGTTGAAACGATCAACGAGGAAATGGAGCGGCGGCGGGAAGCGAACCTTTGCCCGAATCTGACCGTTGCGCCAGAAGTGGTGCGCCTCGCGAAAAAAGTCGCCGATGGCGACGTATCCGGCGCGATGCGGGAAATCCACGCCGCGCCCGAACTCGCGGAAGCCTGCGACGAAGACGGGAATACGGTCCTGCACCATGCGGCCAGCCACGGCCATCCCGGACTCGTTCAGGCGCTGCTATCGCTCAAGGCCGACACGGGCAAGACCAATCTCGAAGGCTTGACGCCGCTCGAGCTGGCCGTAGATCAAACTTCCGCAACGGACCGGCGGCGGTCGGAAGGATGTTTCATGGCCGCCGGCATCCTCATGAGCGCGGGCGCCCCCAGGAGCCTGCGCACGAACGTGATGCTGGGGGACGAGGAAGCCGTGCGACAGGTCGCGGCGAGCCACCCCGGTCTGTTCGAACCGGATGTTGATACCGAAACCCACTTGCTCGGGGACGCCGTCCGCCACAATCGGTACGAGATGGTGAAGCTGCTGCTGGATCTCGGCATGGATCCCAACCAGCGTTACCGCATCCAGTCACTGGAGGAAGAGACCTACAACTGGGGCGAACCGCTGTGGATCGCGGCCGGCGACGGCCAGCACGACATCGCGCAGTTGCTGCTCGAACGGGGCGCCGACGCCAACGCCGCCGTGTATGCCTCTGGCAATCCCATGAGCCGCGCCTACAATAACCGGGACGACCGGATGAAACGGCTGCTATACCGGTACGGTGGAACGATGACTCCGGACGGCGCGGCCCTGGAATGTGATACCTCAGCGGCCGTCATGGCACTGAACCTGCAGCCCGACCTGGTCGAGCAGATCTTGTGGGGCGCCGCCTGCGGAGGCGATCCCAGCGTGGTCGGCGTGTGCCTGCGCAAACTGGACTGGGCGCTGGACGATCATCGGTGGTACAGACTCCTCATCCAGCCCATCGGCATCTGGCCCTGCGGTCCACATCGCAAGTACCGGGATTTCGATCGTTCCGTATTTCCGGAGATCCTGCGCATGTTCCTCGATCACGGGGTGGACCCGAACGTGAAGGGCCGGCGCGACACATCACTTCCGCACTATATCGCAGCTACCGGGAAAGTCTGGGGTCAGCCGAATCTGAAAGAGGACGAACGGATCGAGTTCGCGCGCCTGCTCCTCGAATACGGCGCCTCGCTCGACGGCAGGGATACGCTGCTTCATTCCACGCCCCTGGCCTGGGCGGCCCGCTGGGGCCGCAATTCGCTGGTCGACCTCTATCTCGAGCACGGCGCCGATCCGCAACCCGAAGGGGAATCCTGGACCACGCCGCTCGCCTGGGCCGAACGGTACGGGCATGCCACCATAACGGACCGGCTGCGGGAAGCCGGCGCCGTTTCCTGAGCGACTGATGCATGGAGCCGGCGCCGTTTCCTGAGCGACTGTTGTTTACCCAACTCGAGAGCCAGTTGGCCTGTCCCGGTCAGGATGCCAGTGGGTGGCGGCGACATGGGTGGTTTCATCTTCCGTCGTGATGTAATAGACGGTCAGGATGGTACCGTCATCCAATTCCGCCGAGATCGGATATCCCACGTCCGCACCGCCCATCCGGGGTCGCTTCTCCGGCGGCCACAAACTCGAAATACCACCGCCGTCATCCCGAAGCACGTATTCGTGGTCCGTGTCCCACGTGCGTCCGCCGTCCTCGCTGATCAAGGCCCGTATACCCATCGGGGCGCGGCGATAGCCGTAGGTACACAGAATGCGTCCGTCACGCAGTTTGAGCAAGTGGTTCGGATAGCCCTCGAATGACGTCTCAACCGGGCGGGTCCAGGTCTTGCCGCCGTCTTCGGACCAGACTTCCAGGGTGTAGAACCGGTCCTTGTGGTAGGTACGCTCAACGGCAGCCGGGTCCCAGTAACACGTCGAGCGGATATGGCCCAGGACACGGTTCGGCTCCGTCTCCACCAGGGCCCATTCGCTGCCGATACGCGGCACCGCCTCATGGAGACGCCAGGTCTCTCCGTCGTCGCTGGACCGGAACAGGAGGCAATCGCTCTCGCTCCCGGCGCGCAGGGTGTATATGGGAAACAGCCACGTACCGTCTTCGAGTACGGTCCCGCGCGGAAATCCGACCGCGCATTCATAACCCGGCACGGTCCAGGAGCGCCGATCCCAGGTTTGTCCCCCATCCCGGGAACGTATCGCCGCCAGTCGATTCCCCGTGATGATCAACTTTCCTGGAAAATGGGATGTGTACGTTTCATCCTCTACGAAACGCAGGCCGCGGGCCTCGGCTTCCTCCCGGCGGTCCATCGTCCAGATCTCCTGTCCCACCGAGCCCACCGCCATCAAGGTGCCGTCGGGCAAAACGCCGGAAAGCCGGTCGTAGCGCTCCCGTGGCGATGCACCCGGCCAGTTGGGCGGCAGCAGTGGATCGTCCGACGGCGTCCAGGTTCGTCCGTTGTCGTGGGACTCAAGCGTCAGCCAGCCGGCGAGACCATAGTGGTCCCCGAAAGGCGAAGAAATGCAGCCGACCGCAAGCCGCCCGTCCGGAAGTTGATTCAATACGGGGAACGCGTTGTAGCGTCCCTTTTCTTTCACAACGATTCGGTGTTGCATGGTTAACCTCGATGGTGCGTGGATCCTGTGGGAAAGTGCCTGAAGCGAGGATGATTTTCTGGCGTAAGGCCTTTATTGTCAATATAATAATGTCCATGGGCAGCATTCCCCATCCCCACAGCCTCTCCATTACGCTGGACCGCATCAACGAACGGCACATCCTCGGCGAGTCGTTCGACCGGACCGAGGCGGAACGCACCGTGGACTGGCTGGCCGGTCGTTTCGGCGCGGATTCCGCCTATGCGGGGACGTTCGGCATTACGGAACAGGATCGCCAGTCCAAAATCTATACCTTCACCGGTGAACGGCTTCAGTCGGCGTCACTGCGACATATCCAGGCCGAAGAAACCTGCCGGGCGATCATCCTGCTGAACCGACGCGTCGGGCGGGACCGGCTGCCCGAACTCGAGGCGTCAACGTCCATCCTGCTCGGGTGTTTCGAGGTAGCGCACGCGAAGGGCAGACCGCGGGGAACATTCTGCTGCGGTCCTTGCACCGTCTCGCTCTGGCGTCACATGGCCATCGGCGGCCTGGGCGACTACGCCCGACACCTGGACGAAGGCATCGGCGTACTGACGAGCCACGAAGACGGGGCGGGGACGTGGCGCCGGTTCCCGTTCTACTACACCCTGCTTGCCCTGTCAGAGGTAGACACGCCGAATGCCCGACGGGCCGTGTCGTACGCGCTTCCCGAGTGTAAACGCCGTCTTCACTCACTCAGAAGGAATGCTCGATTCGGTGAGCGGAGACATGCGCTGCTTTCGCGTATCATCGAAAAGTACGCATAGAAAACACGATCATGGAATCACGATGTTTGTCGAATGGATAGACAACTTCATACGGAGTTCCGGCATGAATTCTGGTTCAGAAGACAGCGCGTCATCGGAGCAGTCAGTCTCGCGTAGCGAAGCGGCGATGCAGGAACTGCGATCAGCCATCTGGGAAGTCGATCCACCTGCCGTCGAGGAAGTCCTGGACCGGGAGCCTGGCATAGTCAATGAACCGGTGAACCACCCGCGCTGGGGAGGCCGTCCCGTGCCGATACAACTGGCGGCGGAACGCGGGAACACGAAGGTCATGGAGATACTGTTGCGCAACGGTGCGGACCCGGACCACGGCACCGATGCCTACGGAGGCTGGACCGCCCTCCATCTCGCTGCCCATTGGGGTCACAAGGACGCGGCCGAATTGTTGCGGTCTCACGGCGCGAACGTGGATCTGCACGCCGCGTGCCTGCTGGATGATGTCACCGCCGTCCGGGCAATACTGGCGGAAAATCCCGGCGCGGCATCCCGTCCGGCACTGGGAGGAGAGCCGCCCCTCCATGTGGCGGTGTCCGAGGAAACGGCCGGGATCCTGCTTGACCACGGAGCGCGGCTGGATACGACCGACGGCGACAGCAACACGCCGCTGGGTGCGGCGCTGTCCCGCGGAGACCGTTGTCGCCGGCTGGCGGAGTTCCTGATCGCCCGGGGCGCGCCGGCGGATCCCTGCCAGCTCGCTGCCCTCGGAAGGACAGACCAACTCGGCCGGCTTTTCGAGACCGATGCGGGCATGATTGCATTCGAAGGGAAGATCGGGGTGCACGCCGTGGTGGGGACGCCCCTGCACGCTGCGGTGCAACACGGATGGGAGGAAACAGTCAGAGCACTGCTGGAACTGAGCGCAGATGTGAACGCCCGGGCGGACTCCGGGCAGACGCCCCTGCATCTGTGCGGAAATCCCGGGATCGCGAAGATACTCGTCGATGCCGGCGCCGATCCGGGTGCGATAGACGATGAACACGGCACGACGCCGCTGGTATGGGCGGAAGTGGGGATTGAAATCCACGGCTCGACGCCGGAGCGCGAGGCCCTGGTCTCGTACTTGCAGGGAATCACGCCCGCACGGTAGGACTGGCGGCTTCGAACATCGAGACGATGCGTTCCTTTTCGGGACGCTTCATCCGGCGGGCGATCCCCAGGGGGGACTTGCCCAGTCTGTCTTCAAGGGTCGGGTCCGCTCCTCGGGCCAGCAGCAGTGCCGCCGATTTTACGATGTCCGCCCGGGGACCAGCCTTCAGGGCGTAAAACAGGGGGGTCTCGCCCGTCTCGCTCCGCGCGTCGACTGGAGCGCCGTTGTCCAGCAGCACCTCCATAACCCCCGTGAATCCGGCCTTGGCGGCAAAGTGCAGGGCGCTGGCGCCGCGCAGTACCGTGTCGATCCGGGCCCCCTTGTCCAGCAGGGCCTGCACGTACCGGGGATCGTCCCGCTGGCTGTTGTTCCCCGTACATGCCGTCCAGATCCAGTCTCCTTCCGGGTAGTTGACGTCGGCGCCGCGGGCGATAAGCAGGGCCGACTCTTCTTCGTCGAGTACCCATCTGCCGCAGCCGATCCGGGTGGCATCCGCGCCCTGCTCCAGCACCAGCCGAAGCAGACCGGGCCGCCCCCGGCCAGCTGCATAACTGACCAGGGCCGTGCTGTTTACGCCGACGTTGGCGCCCCGGTCGAACAGCATCCTCGCGACCTCTTCGTGTCCGCCGTACACCGCGTGATGTAGCGGCGTAACGGGCAGCAGGTCGCAGGCGGGGTCGTGGGCGTCGACCAGGCCGGGCGCGGCATCCAGCAGTTCGGCTACTCGGTGCCGGTCACCCAGAAAGCAGGCGCTGAAGACATCGTAGACGGCACCCCGCTCCAGCAGGAACGCGGCCGTCTCGTCCTTCTTCTTGCTCCGCGCGGCACAGTGGGCGGTCAACATGACGTCGCTCGAATGGGCCGACGGAAGGTTCACGTCCACCCCCCGGTCGAGCAGCAGGGCCGCTACCTGCGTATGGCCCCTCAATGCCGCCTCCGCGAGGATGATCGCGCCGTGACGGGGATCGTCCAGCACCGCAGGATCCTCGTCCAGGCATCGCGCAAGGGCTTCCGCCTGCCCCCGGGCCGCCAACCGGGCAGGTTCTCTCCACAGCTTCTCGCGGTGACATCTCATCTCCCACCCGTGCCGGGCGGGTTTCCGCTCGTTGACGAGGCCGTGGGCAAGGGGCCGGAGCACGTGCAGCACTTCGGCAACGAGCGATTCTTCACCGATGTGATCCCGCAGCGAAGCGTTCATGTGCGACAGCCACCGGTCGGCGGATGCCCGGGTGATGTGTATGTGACCGTGCCGGTTTTTTATTCCGCCGTAGGCGTGGTGCCGCGTGTAGTCCGGTTCGCCGCCCATCCACTCCTCCATGAACGCCTTCTGCTTCATGCGTTCGGGAGCCAGCGTACGGGTGAACATGGGACGCAGTTCGGCGTCCTTTTCGATCCGGTCGTACAGGCCGTCGATGACGTCCGCGACCACGGATCGGCCGCCGATCCGTTCGAACAGGGTCTGATCCGGCCGCAACACGGTGGCGAGCCCGCCCCGGTGGGCCAGCAGGGCTTGAATCCGGGACGAATCGCTGGTTGTTGGTGATGCCGGCATTGCACCATCCTCGGGCCATGGAATCCGGCCGTACGTGACTGGAGATTCTCGCAACGTCGGAATGTGGGACCTGGAGATTCCTTAGCGATTGGGATTCTGGATCTGGTGCAAAGTAGCCGCCGGCAAGCTTTCCGATCAAGGGGTTTCATCGCCTTGCGACCCGCAATTGTGCGTTGACGACGGCACAGGCGCATGTTATATAGAAACGGGCGCATCCACGGACCGGTCGCGGTTTTGCGGAATGCGCTTTATCCTTTTGGATGCCTTTTCCGGGGATACCCAGATGGAAACCACACCCTCGACGGTTGAACGGAAATTCGAGTCGGCCCTCGCGTCTTTCGTGAGCAAGGCGCGGGAAGACCGGCACATCCTGGCGGCGATTCTCTTCGGCAGCCTATCCGCCGACCGGGTATGGGAGAAATCCGATATCGACCTGATCGTCGTCACCCGGGACGACAAGGACCTGTTCCGTCGGGATAGCAGGGATGACGACGAGGTGTCCGAAGGCGCCGCGCTCCTGGAGAACGACGTGTATATCCACGTGTTCATGCAGCCGCGCTCGGCGTTCAGGAAGATGATCGAAGGTGGACTGCAAAGCTCGTTCATGCACTCGGCCCTGGCCAGAAGCCGCCTGCTCTTCACCCACGACGAGACGATCCGCGAACTGTACGACGGCATTCAGGCGTTGCATGCGAGAGACCGACAGGTCCAGCTCATGCACGCGGCATCGCACGTGATACCCACCCTGTACAAGGCGGAGAAATGGTTTCACGTCCGGCACGATCTGCACTATGCGTTTCTCTATATCATGTTGTGCGTGAGCAGTCTCGCGAAGATCGAGGTTTTCATGCACGGCCAGCTTGCCGGTCGCGAAGTCATCCAGCAGGCAATGGAACTCAATCCGGGGTTTTTCAAGACGGTGTATTCGGACCTGATCGACCAGCCGAAGACCGAGGTGCTGGTGGGTGAAGCGCTCGGACTGATCGATGCCTATCTCGTGGAACGGCTGCCGTCCCTGTTCCAGCCCATTCTCGATTACCTCGCAGAGGAAGGATCGGCCCGGTCGGTCACGGAGATCGAGACTTATTTCGACAACCAGATGAATCTCAGGGGCGTTACGACCGTGTGTGAATGGCTCGCGGACAAGGACGTCATTTCCCGGGTATCCAGTCCGCTGCGGCTTACTTTGAAGAGCAACGTAGAGTACGAGGAACTCGGGTTCTACTACTACCGCGGGTGATTTTATGCTGCCGTGGGCGAACAGCCGCACGGTGACGCTGGAGCATGGCATGTCTGAAATCCCGGTCCGGCCGCGAACATCCGCCGGACCCCGCACGACGATCCTGGTCCAGGGCGCCCGGGAGCATAACCTCCGGGACATCACCGTAGAACTGCCGCGCAACCGGTTGATCGTAGTAACGGGGCTTTCCGGATCGGGGAAATCGTCCCTGGCCTTCGATACCATCTACGCGGAAGGCCAGCGGCGATACATGGAGTCGCTTTCCTCCTATGCCCGCCGGTTCATCCAGCAGGTGGGCAAGCCGGACGTGGATTATCTCTTCGGTCTTTCTCCCGTCATTTCCATCGAGCAGAAGACCGTCGCGCGCAACCCGCGCTCCACCGTGGGCACCATGACCGATGTCAGCAGTTACCTGAACCTGCTGTTCGCCACGATCAGCCGCGCCGGTTGTCCCTATTGCGGCCGCGACCTTCCGATCAAGACCGCCGTGCAGATCCTCGACGAGTTGCTGTCGCTGCCCGAAGGCACCGAAGTGGAACTGCGCGCGCCGGTATCCCGGATCTATGGCGAGGACCTCGACTTTCTCTTCGCGGAAATCCGGAAGAAGGGGTACCGCCGCATGGTGATCAACGATACGACCGTGGACATCAGCGGCGAGGTCGATGTCGATGAATCCGGTGACCTGCGCATGGAGGTGATCGTCGACCGGTTCGTCCTGAAGCCCGGCGTAGAGAAACAGCTGGTCAAGGGGATACAGGACGCCCTGGTCGCCGGGGACCAGTTCCTCAGGATCCACGTGGCGGCCTGCGGCAGGAAGCGCGACGCCGAACGGTTTTACGCGTCCTTCGGTTGCCGGGAACATCACATCGCGGTAGGCGACCTGGCGCCGGACTACTTCCAGTTCAACAATCCGACCAGCGCGTGCCGGACCTGTCTCGGACTCGGCACGTACATGGTCGTGCACCGGGACCTGCTGGTACCGGACAAGTCGCTGAGCATCCGGGACGGCTGTTTCGTCAAGGACGCCTTCAATTACAAGCCGGATACCTGGTCCGGGCGGGTCATGTACAGCCTTTCGGTGCACATGGGATTCAGCCTCGATACACCTTTTCGTGCACTACCTACACCTGTCCAGGATGTGCTGTTCGACGGCACGCCGGAGAAATTCCCCCTGCTGGCGCCGCCCGACGCGAAGGAGCCCGATCACAAGCTGCTCGGGAAGCCATGGGGATTCGGCGGGATCGGCAAGGGCATCGAGCGGAACTACAAGCGGTACCGGCAGAAGCAGGTCGCCAGTTCGGGCATGGAAGCCTGGCTCGAAAAGGTCATGGTGGAGCGGGTGTGCCCCGACTGCAAGGGATCCCGGCTCAAGGAAACGCGCCACCTGTTCCGGATCAACGGCCGTACGGTCCACGATTTCGGGGAGGTTAATTTCGACGAACTCCGCGCCGAGTTGGAAGCCATCGAACCCACGGGACGACAGGAACTGGCCGGCCGGCAGGTGATCCGGGAGATTACCGGCCGGCTCGACCTGCTGCTGGGCATCGGCCTGGACTACCTCAACTTCAACCGCCGCGCCGGCACCCTTTCGGGCGGCGAAGCGCAGCGCATCCGGCTTTCCACGCAGATTGGGTCGGGCCTGATGGGCATGTTGTACGTGCTGGACGAACCGAGCATCGGGCTCCATCCCCGCGACAATGTGAAGATGATCCGCACGCTCAGGCAGCTTCGCGATCTCGGCAACACGGTCATCGTGGTGGAACACGACGAGGAGACCATCCGGGCGGCCGACCACATCGTGGAAATGGGGCCGGGACCGGGCGTGCACGGCGGAGAGGTGGTGGTGCAGGGCAATCTCGACGATATCCTGCACTGTGCCGCGTCGCCTACCGGCCAGTATCTCTCGGGCGCGCGGACCATCGAGACCCCGCAGGCACGACGCGGGCCTACCGGAAAGAAACTGCGCATCATGGGCGCGCGGGAGAACAACCTCAACGATATCGACGTCGAGATTCCCCTGGGACAGTTCGTCTGCGTGACCGGTGCATCCGGATCCGGGAAAAGTACACTGATCAACGAAGTGCTGTTCAAGAAGCTGTACAACCAGCTGTACGACAGCCGCGTGCTCGCGGGGGACCACGACCTGCTGGAAGGTGTCGAGCACATCAAGCACGTTATCAACATTGACCAGTCGCCCATCGGCCGGAACGCCCGTTCGAACCCGGCCACCTACATCGGGTTCTACGACCAGATCAGAACGCTCTTTTCGAAAACGGACGAGGCGGTATCGCGCGGATACCGGCCCGGCCGGTTCAGCTTCAACGTGGCCGAGGGACGCTGCGCCGAATGCAACGGAGAGGGCACGATCACCACCCAGCTTTACTTCATGCCGGACGTGGAGGTGCCTTGCGAGGCCTGCAAGGGCGCCCGGTACAACTCGGAAACGCTGGAAGTGACCTACCGGGGCAAGACCATCGCCGACGTGTTGAACATGTCTGTCGAAGAGGGGGTCACCTTCTTCGAGGAAAGGCCTTCCATCGCGAAGAAGATCGGGACGCTGGATCAACTGGGCCTGGGTTACCTCACACTGGGCCAGTCCGCCACCACCCTCTCCGGGGGCGAAGCCCAGCGCATCAAGCTGGCGAGCGAACTGGGGAAGCTTCGACGAGGCAGCCATATCCTGTACATCCTGGACGAACCCACCACCGGGCTGCACCTGGCCGACATTGTCCATCTGCTTTCCAGCCTGAACCGGCTGATTGAAGCCGGACACAGCGTCGTGGTGATCGAGCACCATCTCGACGTGATCAAAACGGCCGACCACATCATCGACCTGGGGCCCGAAGGCGGCCACAGCGGCGGTGAAGTCATCGCCACCGGCACGCCAGAAGAGGTGGCGGGTATCGACGCATCCTACACCGGCCGGTTTCTCCGGGACCATTTGAGCCATGTCCAACGCGCAACCGCATAACAGCGCCGGCGGCGCAGCAGCCGATCCCGCCAAGGCAGCATCCGCTCCCGGCGGGGAGGCCGCCGCACCCGCCAGGGAGACCGCGGCGGATGAGGTGGGGTACCTGCTCCACGTGTTCCATCGGGCGGAGAACGGCCGGGATGTGATCTGCGGGGTCGGAAAACTCCATAACGGCCAGACATTCCAGTTCATGGACGACCGGGTTTCGCCCACGCTCTATGTCCGGGTGTCGGAACAATCGGAGTTCGACGCCCGGCTCCGCTCCGACGGGATTTCCGCCCGGGTGGTCCCATCGGAATACACCACGATGGACGGCGAACCCGTGGCGGGCATCCAGTTCGGGCGCGTGCGCGATCAGCGCAACCTGGTCAAGAGTCTGGAGGTCCAACAGACGCGGACTTACGAAGGCGATATCCCCTTCGCCAGGCAGTACCTGATCGGACGAGGCCTTCGGGGCGGGGTGAGGATCAGTGGCGCCTGGACATCCGGCGACCTGGTCGACCGGGTCTATGCCAACCCCGAACTTGAGCCGGAGTACTGGGAACCCGCTTTCAGCGTGCTGGCCCTGGATATCGAAACGGACCCCGAAGCGACCACCATCTACGCCGTGGGCCTGGTACTGTCGGGTACAGACGGCGGGATGGATTCGGAAGAAATACACATGGTCGGCGAACCGGCCGCCGGGGACCCCTCGCACCTGGTCTGCTGGCCCGACGAGGCGTCGATGCTGCGCGGCCTGTCGTCCCGCGTACTCGAAATGGATCCCGACCTGATCACGGGATGGAACCTGGTCGACTTCGACCTGCAGGTCCTGCAGCGACGCTTCAGGGACCTGAACGTGCCGTTTCAACTGGGGCGGACCGATGACACGTCCTGGTACCGGTCCGGGGAGGTGTGGGGCGGAAGCACCATGGTGATCCACGGCCGGCAGATCCTGGACGCCCTGCACCTGCTTCGCGGCACGCTGCAGCGGTTCGAGGACTACCGGCTGGACACCGTGGCCAACGCCATCCTGGGCAGGGGCAAGCTGCTGGAGGACGATGAGGGTAGTTCGCGGGCGGAAAAGATCACGGAGGTCTATCGCGAGGACCGGGCGACCTTCTGCGCCTACTGTCTCGAGGACGCGAGGCTGGTACTCGACATCCTGGAGGCGGAAGGACTGATCAACCTGACCCTGCGCAGGGGCCTGCTGACGGGCCTGCCGCTGGAACGGGCGTGGGTAAGCGTGGCCGCCTTCGACAACATCTACATCAACGCCCTGCACCAACGGGGCATGGTGGCGCCGACGACCGGCGTGGACCGCACTCCGGGGGCCGGTGCGCCGGGCGGTTTGATCATCCCCGCGAAAGCTGGGCTTTACCGAAACGTCTTCGTCTTCGACTTCAAGAGTCTTTACCCGTCCATCATCCGCACCTTCAACATCGATCCCCTGGCGCATATCGAGGGCCAGGAAGGGGGATTCCTCGAAGCCCCCAATGGCGCGCGGTTTTCCCGTACCCCGGGCATACTGCCTTCCATGCTGGAACAGTTTTTCAAGCGCCGCGAGGAGGCCAGGACTACCGGGGACGAACTCGCATCCTTTACCTACAAGATCGTCATGAATTCCTTCTACGGCGTACTGGCATCCGCTTCCTGCCGCTTCGCCGCGCCTCAACTGGCCGGTGCGATCACGGAATTCGGACACTACATCCTGAAGTGGTGTCGGGATGAGTTGGAGAAAGACGGTTACGAAGTGCTATACGGGGACACGGATTCGGTGTTCGTGGATCTCGACCCGGCGGACAGTTCGGAATCGGACCGGGCTACGGATATGGGGCGGAAGGTATGCGACCGGATCAATGCCCGTTTGGCCGCGCACGTGAGGGAACGGTACGGCGTGGCGTCTTACCTCGAACTGGAACTCGAAAAGTGCTACCACCGGTTCCTGCTGCCTTCCATGCGGGGCGACATCGAGCGCGGCAGGGCCAAGGGTTACGCGGGCCTGCGGCACGAGACCGATGGCGACCGCGTGGAAATCGTGGGCATGGAAGCCGTACGGCGGGACTGGACCGACCTGGCCCACCGGCTGCAGGGCGTGCTGCTCGACCGGGTATTTCACGACGTGCCCGGCGCCGAGATTGAAGAAGAGATCTACCACTGGGTCCAGGAGGTCCGCTCGGGCCGCCGGGACGAATTGCTCGTCTACCGGAAGAACCTGCGCAAGCCTGTCGAATCCTATACCCGTTCGGTGCCTCCCCACGTCAAGGCGGCGCGGCTCATGGACAATCCGACGGGTGTCATCCGGTACGTGATCACCCTTGACGGTCCGCAACCGGAGGGCCGGATCACCGCCCCCATAGACTACGGGCATTACGTCGAGAAGCAAATCCGGCCCATCGTCACGACGGTCGCCCACGCGTACGAACTGGACGTGGAGGCCGCCCTGTCCGGTCGGCTCAGTCTCTTCGGAAATGCCCTGAACACTCCGCAGTACGAATCGGGACGGCCTGAAGTCCCGTCCTAAGCCGAATTCATGGAAAGGATGGATCGTGCAACGGTATAGATCGGTCGAAGATTACCTGGATGGCCACGTGGAATGGCGCTCCCTGCTTGAAAGACTGCGCGCCATCATGAACGCTTGCAAGGTCGAAGAGACCGTCAAGTGGGGTCAGCCCTGCTATACCCATGACGGCAAGAACGTGGTGGGTATCGGGGCGTTCAAGGAGTTCGTGAGCGTCTGGTTCTTCCAGGGCGCGTTGCTGCGCGACGAACACGGCGTCCTGGTCAATGCGCAGGAAGGCCGGACCAGGGCCATGCGGCAATGGCGGTTTCAGGCGGTCGAAGAGATCGACGAACCGATGCTGCGCGCTTACGTGGCCGAGTCCATCGAAAACCAGCGGCAGGGCAAAGCGATCAAGGCGGAAAGGAAAAAGCCGGTGGAGGTTCCGGATGAACTGGCCGGCGCACTGGCGGAAGACCGCGACGCCGGCGATCGGTTCAATACGCTTTCGCCGGGGAAGCAGCGTGAGTACACCGAATACATTGCCGAGGCCAAACGGGCGGAGACCAGGGCCAGGCGCCTCGTTAAAATCCTGCCCATGATCCGGGCCGGCCACGGGCTCAATGACAAGTACAAGAAGTAGCATGAACCGCCAAGTAGCATGAACCACCAAGTAGCATGAACCGCAGCAACACGCACCACAACCAGAGAGGAGCGCGCCATGGCGAACCCCGTCATGCATTTCGAGATCGGATGCAAGAACAGAGAAGAAACCCAGGCCTTCTACGCCGGCCTGTTCGGGTGGAACATGGAGTCCCATGAACATGCCTCCATGATCGACACCGGGGAAGATGTAGGGATCAACGGTCATATTTCCGCCCTCGGTCACGAGCCGCACAACTACACGCTGGTCTATGTGCAGGTCGACGATCTGGACGCATACGTCGCGAAGGCCGAGGCACTGGGTGGAGCCTCCATCGTACCTCCAACCGAAGTACCGGGCATGGGCCACTTCGCGTGGATAGCGGACAACGAGGGAACGTTCGTCGGACTGTGGAAGCCCCTGGAATCGTAACCGTGGCCTATACCGTCGCGGACCGCGGTACGATCATCGACTTCGAGGCCACGCTCGATCGATACCGGCGGTACGGCACCGACCTTGCCAACCGGTTCGAGGCGGGCGTCTTCAGCAAGGTGGTCCGTACAGCCGGGGGACCGTGCCTTCTGTCCCTGTACCGCGTCGAAGACCGGATCGAATTGCGCCTGACGCCCGGGGACGGGGCTGCCCAGGTGGATTCCCCGGAGATCGACACGGCGACCGGCGAGGCGTCCGATACGGCGTCATTCGCGGCGGCCTGTGTGGTGTCCGACGAAGCGCTCGACGAGGCGATCGCGGCAGCCGGGAAGATCCTGGGCCTGTCCTTCCCTCTACAGGCCTTCTACGCGTTCGCGTCCGGGGACCCGGTCCTTGCCACCGCGGTGGAAAACAACCACGGCCTGCGTCCCAATCTGCAGGTCGACCCCTTCGAGATGATCGTGTCCTCGATCACGGCCCAGCAGATCAACCTGGGTTTTGCCTATACCGTTCGGAGCAGGCTCGTAGCCGAATTCGGCGAACCTCATGTGTTCGGCGGCGAAACCCACTATGCCTTTCCAACGCCCAACAGGATGGCCGAAGTGGAGCCCGGCGATCTGTTGCCGCTTCAGTTCTCGAGACAGAAGGAACGGTACATCCTGAACCTGGCGCGGTCCATTCGCGAGGGTGAGATCGATCTGGCCGGGCTGGCGGAGAAGGACGACGCGGCGGTTGAAGGGGAATTGACGGCCCTGGTTGGGATCGGGCGGTGGACGGCGGACTGGTTCCGCGCGCGTTACCTGGGCCGGGGAAACGTCATTGCCGCCGGCGATCTTGCGGTCAAACGGTCCATCGAACGGCACTACTTCGACGGAGAACGCGTTTCCGAGGAACGGATCCGGGATTTCGCGGACCGGTGGGGGGAATACACGAACCTGGCTGTACAGTACCTCCTGGCCGATTACGGTTCCGGCGGGACCTGATCCTCCGCGAAAAAAAATGTCAGTCGGGATCCTGGGCGATGTGCCAGAGCACGCCCGCCGGATCGATCAGGTGGATCTCGCGAAGCCCCCAGGGATAAACGGTGGGCTTCCTGGCGCGGGCTCCCTCGTATCGCGCCACGAGGTCTTTCTCCACGATCAGCTCCCACCAGGCGTCCAGGTCCGACACTTTCAACTGCATCATGAAATTGTCCGCCCAGTCCTTCTGATAGTAGTTCTGGAGCAGGAAGCTGAATCCCTCGATGCGCATCTCCTTCACTTCGTCCGCGGCCCAGGCCACTTCGAATCCGAGGTCCTCGTAGAACCGGGTAGAATCATCGTAGTCTTTTGACGGGACGAAGACCCGGAGCGCGCTTACTTTCAGGTTATGCACGGCAGGTCCCTCCACTTGCGCGAATATCCAGACGAAATTGTAACACCTGGCCCCTTTGATGACACTATGGTAATGGGGAATGGACGGAAGGCGCAAGGCGCCGGTTACCGTTACGACGGTTCGATATGACCAACGACCTCAAACAACACATTCGGGTTTCAGCCGATCGGTCTTTATCTCATGCGGAACGCAGTACCGCTTTCGGCAAGGTGGTGGCCGGTTTCCAGGACATGGCCTTCGGCTACGCACTGGGCCTTCTGGGCGAACGGCACCTGGCGGAAGATGCCGCGCAGGAAGGATTCATCGCTGCATGGCAGCACATCGAGTCGCTTCGCGAGCCGGATTCATTCCCAGCCTGGCTGAGGCGGATCATAAAGTGGCAGTGTTTCCGGTTCAAGAGACGTAACAATCACCGTTTCGTACCCATGGAAGGTGACATCGAGGCGACGGATGAAAGTCCCCTGGACCGGGCAGCACGCAGGGACATGAGCGAAAAAGTCCGCAGCGCGGTGGAAACATTGCCGGAAACACTAAGGGAAGTAACTGTACTGCGGTATATTGGAGACTATTCGGCATCTGAAATCGCAAATTTCATGGGATTGAAAGCGGGAACGGTACGCAAAAGGCTGTTCGAAGCACGGAACAAGCTGAAGCCGAGTCTGCTTCGCACTTTATCAAGCGAACTGAACGGTCACGCGCCGTCTGCAAACGATATCTTCGGAGACCGAGTCATGCATTGGATACGACCCGATTTCACGAGCGAGCAAGGCCATTTCATGGATGGCAACCCGAACAAGGTCTGGGACATGCTGCTGGCCGCGGCGGAAGGGGATCTTGCCGGTATCAGGTCGTTGCTGCGGGAAGACCCCGGCCTGGCCAATTGCAACTGGGCGTATTACCAGCCCCTGCACTTCGCCGTCCGGGAAGGTCACACGGAGGCGGTCCGCCTGTTGCTCGAACACGGTGCGGATCCTTCGTCGGCATCGGGACTCGATTATCACGTGCCGCCGCTCGAACGGGCCAGGGACCGTGGGTACGACGAGATCGCCGGACTCCTGACGGACGCCATCGCTTCCAGGTACAACGCGCCGCCCGTGGGCGAACGTGCCTGCGAAGTGGTCCGTCAAGGCGATCTGGAGGAAGCCCGTGCGTTGTTCGAGGCTTCTCCCGAGTTGATCAACGCCTCGGACGAACGCGGCAACCGTCCCCTCCACGAGGCCGTGGAAGAACACAACCTGGAAATGACGGCTTTGCTGCTGGACATGGGGGCCGAACCGGATCCGGTCAGGTGGGATGGAAGCAAACCGCTGCATGTGGCCGTGTTTCGCGCGCGCAAGTCAAGGGGAGGCCTGAATCCGTTGCTGACCGGATATCTGATCGCAAGAGGAGCGAACTACAGCATGACGGTCGCATGCGCCCTGGGGGACGAACGGCGCGTTGGAGCACTCCTGGCACAAGACCGAAACCTGGCCAACGACCAGGATACCTGTGGACACTCCCCGCTGTTCAGCGCGGCGTCACAGGGATACACCGACATCGTGCAGCTTCTGCTGGACCACGGCGCCGATCCCAACGCACCGGAACACAACGCGCCCAGGGGACACGCGCTGTACGAAGCCGTGGCCGGCAATCACCTGGAAACGGCGAAACTGCTGCTCGCTCACGGCGCCGATCCCAACGCCCCGGTGGAATCCAGCGGTGTGCCCCTTTCACAGGCCCTCGGCCAGGGAAAAAACGAGGAGATGGTAAACCTTCTCTATCAGCACGGGGCTACGGCCGACATCAGCATGTACGTGCTGCTGGACAATATCCCCGTGGTCGGCGAACTCCTCGGCGCGGACCCCGGTCTGGCCAATTACGGCGGCGATTACGGGGTGCTTTGCATGGCGGCCGGCTTCGCGCGCAGGGAGATCATCGAAATGCTACTCCGGGCGGGAGCGGAACTGAACCGGCCCTGGTACGCCAACAACTACATGGGGTATGCGTTCCGCCGGCGCAAGGGCTGGCACCTGGACGGGCGCGCCCTGACTCCCAACGACGATATCCTCGACATGCTGAACCTTTTCTTCGATCACGGGGCCGATCCCAACAACGCCAACTGGCACGGCGTCACCTACCTGCACAAACTGGCGGTGATCGGCGACGTGGAGAAATCCGCCCTGCTGCTGGACCGGGGCGCATCCATCGAGGCCGTGGACGACGAGTGGCGCTCCACCCCGCTGGGATGGGCCGCGCGCTGGGGAAACCGGGAACTTGCAGCGTTCCTGCTGGAGCGGGGTGCGGATCCCCGGGGCGGCGGCGCGGAATGGGCGACACCCCTTGCCCGGGCGGAGAAGGCCGGGCACCAGGATATCGTCGAGATGTTGAAATAGCACAGCATACCAACAAAGAGTAACTGGCAATGCCGCAGACCGAATGCCTGGCCGGAGATCACGCACTGGGCGAGGCGATTGTGCGCAATGACCCGGCCGCCGTCGAAACGGCGATGACCACCAGGCCCGAACTGGTGGAAGCGCCCTGCAGGTGGATCGATCGTCGAGGCAGGGAGCGGCCGGTCAAGCCCCTGGTGCTGGCCGACATGCTGGCGCGGGTTGACCTGACGAAGCGACTGCTGCGGGCCGGCGCCGACGTCCATGACCTGGATGCCTCGCTCTTCGGCTGTTGCGAGGGACACGACCTGAAACACCTGCGGCGGCTGCTGGACCTCGGCGTCAACCCGAACGACGCGTGTAACGAAGGGTGGGACTGCGACGTGCTGTACGGCTTCCTGCAGACCTACACCCGGTCGGCACCCGATCATCTCCACGCCTGTATCAACCTGCTGATCGACCATGGCGCCGCCTTTGACGACGGTCCGGTCATGGACATACACCGGGGAGACCTGGATGCCTTGGCGGCTCGCCTCGCATCGGACAAACGACTCGTTTCGGAGCGTTTTTCGCTCGATTACGGCAATCATCTTACCCTACGGGGTAGTACGCTGCTCCACGTGGCCGTGGAGTTTCATGAACTGGAGGCGATTGCCCTGTTGCTTGATCATGGGGCCGATCTAGATGCCCGGACGTCTATCGGGCGAAACGGCGTGGGAGGCCAGACGCCCCTGTACCACGCCATCGGCACGAACCAGGGGACGGGTTATCACGTATTCGAACACCTGCTGGAACTGAAGCCCGACCTGGCTGTGGAGGCGATGATCCAGTCGAATCCGGACGACAACGGCCTGGTCATGGACTGCATCCACAAAGGTAAAGAACACGATTTCGACGAGGTCTTGAAGCTGACGCCGCGAGGATACGCGGAGCGGTTTGCTGTAGGTCCGGTCTGGAGAGAAGCAAGCAGGGAACTGGCGGTTCTGACGGAACTCGGCGCGCCCTGACGACGCTACCCGCCGGCCACCGAGCCGACGATCCGGTAGGGTTCCTCGCCTTGCGCGATGGCTTCCGGCACCGGCGCGTCGGGCGATTCGAGGGAAAGGTCCCGCCCGCAGCCAAAGAACCGCACGAGGGGCCGGCGGCAGCCCGATCCGTAGTCCCGGACCGTTCCGCCGAGCTGAGGAAAGCGCGCTTCCAGCGCGTCAAGGATCTTGCGCTGGGTCACGACCCCGTCGGCAACCTGCAGGATGATCTCCTTGTCCCGGCAACCGGACAGGTTCCGGAGGTGGTAGGGCAGGACGACGCGGATCATGGGAGGGTCTGGACTTCGACGGACATCACCGGCGGGAGATTCTCCACGATGGCGGACCAGTGGTCGCCGCCGTCGGGGGATACGTAGACCGCGCCACCCGAAGTCCCGAAGTAGATCCCGCAGTCCTCGAGCGTGTCCACGTCCATGGCGTCCCGCAGGACGTTGACGTAGCAGTCCTTCTGCGGCAGTCCCGCAGACAGCGGTTCCCATTCGTTCCCGCCGGTCCGGCTTCGGTAGACGCGCAGGTGGCCCTCGTCCGGGTAGTGCTCGGAGTCGCCCTTCATCGGGACGACGTAGATCGTCTCGGGCTCGTGGGCGTGCACGCCGATCGGAAAGCCGAAGTCGCTGGGCAGATTGCCGCTCACATTGGTCCAAGAATCTCCCCCGTTGTCGCTGCGCATGATGTTTCGGTGGCTTTGCATGAACAGCGCGTCCGGATGGGATGGATGCATGGCGATGCGATGAACGCAATGGCCCACCTCGGCCTCGGGTTCGGGCATGTATTCGGAATGCAGGCCCTTGTTGATCGGCTGCCAGGACGCACCACCGTCCAGGGTCCGGAACGCTCCGGCCACGGAAATGGCGACGATCATCCGGTTCGGATCGCCCTTGTCCAGCAGGATGGTGTGCAGGCAAAGCCCGCCCGCGCCGGGATGCCAGCCCGTGCTCGAAGGGTGGTTTCTCAGGCCGGCCAGTTCCTGCCAGGACGCGCCCCCGTCCGTCGAGCGGAAGAGCGCCGCGTCCTCGACGCCCGCGTACACCGTTTCCGGATCGGAGAGCGATGGCTCGAGGTGCCAGACCCTGTTGAACGCCCATGGCCGCGGGTTGTCGTCGAAATCGAGGTGGGTGCCCACTGCGCCTTCGAAAGTGAATTCATTGCTCACCGGATCCCAGCTTTTTCCACCGTCGTCCGATTTCTGCACCAGTTGCCCGAACCATCCCGTGCCCTGGGCTGCATACAGGCGATCGGGATCGACGCTGGAGCCCTTGAGGTGGTAGACCTCCCAACCCCCGAAATGCGGACCGTCGATGTTCCAGTCATTTCGGACGCCGTCCGATGACAGTATAAACGCCCCTTTCCGCGTGCCCACCAGTACCCTGACCGTACCCATAATCGCTCCTGTTCCTTGTCTGCATTCCACCTGGGTACCTGGCTTATCATTCCTGCAATCCGTCTGAATACCAGGCCCTGGTATATGGTATGTTAATTTAGGTGTGGGGCCGGTATGTGTCAACATCCCACCTACCGATCCGCCAGGTCGAGTAGAGCCGAAATCGGTGGCGTCATACCCGTGCCATTCGTACATTAGCTAGGTTTATGGACATGAATCCTATCCAAAGCTCGAGGTCGACTACAGTGCCTGAAGATCATCGTCGAAACGGACACGTGGACGTGGCGGGTTTCTTCGAATCGATTCGAACCGGCAACCAGGACGAAGTGGTCCGAAACCTGGATGCCCATCCCTGGCTGGTGGACGTGGTCAATCCGGACCGCGGCATCAACGAACGCCAGCCGCTTCACTGCGCCGCGGGCCACGGGCGGCTGGATATCGTGAAGGAGCTCGTGGCGCGGGATGCCGAATAACGATGGGAATCCATGGAGGAAGAGCATGCGAATCGAAATGACGGGTGTCTTCGTGAACGACCCCATCGAGGCGCACGAATTCTACACGAAGATCCTGGGCTTCAAGGAGATCATGTTCGTGCCCGAGGCCAGTCTCGCCATTGTAGCTTCTCCCGAGGAACCCGAAGGCACGACCCTCCTGCTAGAACCTAAGGGTACCGAGTGGTCCCAGGTCTACCACAAGGAACTCTATGATTCGGGGATGCCGTCCATCGTGTTCTCGGTGGACGATATTGCTTCCGAGTACGAACGGCTGAAGAAGCTGGGCGTCCGGTTCAGCGTGGACCCGACGAAACAGGATTTCGGCATCCAGGCCGTTTTCGACGATACCTGCGGTAATTACATCGCGCTCGTGGAACTGAATGCAAATGCCTGGCAGGCCACACCCTGAAAGGAGAAAACATGAACTGGACCGAAATACTGACTCGTGAACTGCATTACTCCTACCAGGCGGCAGACGGATTGATGGACCTCGTCGAGGATAAGGATCTCGACTGGAAACCTTCGTCGGGCGACAACTGGATGACGACAGGCCAGCTGCTTTTTCACGTGGGCGAAGCTTGCGGCATGGCGATCAAGGGATTCGTAACCGGCGACTTCGGTTTGCCCGAAGGCGTCAGTGCGGACGACATGGGATCCGGCGACATGTTGCCCCCGGCCGAAGCGATGGCCACGGTCGCATCGGTGGCGGAAGCAAAGGAAAAACTTGCGGCGGACCGGGACCTGGCCTTTGAAATGCTCAAGCTTGCCGGCGAGGAAAGGATGCAGAGCGAACCCGCCCCCGCGCCGTGGGACCCTTCCACACCCGTGCTCGGCCATCGCATGCTTGAGATGGTGCAGCACCTGGTTCAGCACAAGGGGCAACTGTTCTACTACCTGAAACTACAGGGCAAGCCGGTAAACACCATGCACCTGTGGGGCGGGGAGCTCGCCGAAGACCGCGATGCGGTACGCAATGAATAGCGAGGAAATGCGGTCCGGCTGTTGCAGCGCGACTGCCCATTAGATTTTGCCTTCCTTTTCCCACCGGGCGAAGAGTTCCTGGCGGTAGCGTTCGGCCTTTTCTTCATCTTTCCTGGCGCGGGCCGCGAAGTAAACCAGGCCCAGGGCGGCGCGGCGGCGGTCGGACCGATTCGCGTCCGCCCGGTGAATGATCATGCTGTGATGGGCGAAAACATCGCCCGGGCTGGCGCGCATGGCCACTTCCTGTTCCCGGTCATCGTCGGAGAAATCGGGTATCCCCTGTGAGAACCCGAGTACATTGGACGTCCGGTGGGGGCGCATGCCCCGCCGGTGCGACCCCCGCACGTAACGCATGCATCCGTTCTCCTCGTCGATTTCATCCAGGGCGATCCACAGGGTCAAGGCCTCGTTGGGCTCCAGCATGAAATAGAAGCCGTCCTGGTGGGGCGGGGTGACGTCGCCCACCCTGGCCGGCTTGTTGAACCACTGCGGATTCTTGGGCAGCACGCCGTCCGCGAGCAGAAATCCGGCCAGTTCGGCAAAACCGTAGGACCCGAACAGCTCGTCGAAGTACGGGTCCAGTTCCGCCATGTTCTGCAGCCGCTTGATGGACGACGGGTCCTCCTTGTCTTCGTAGAAGGCCGTCGTATCGGGCGCCTTCGGTAGCACCTCTTCGATGAACCGGTCGATGTTGCTGTTGATCTCGGCCGCTTCCGCCGAAGACAGATACCCCTTGAGCAGCACGAAGCCGTCGCGGTCGAAATCCTGCTTTACCCGGTCGTTAAACTCCATTTATTTTTCTCCTATTCTTGGGCCGTGCGTCCTGGTTTAATCCTAGGGATAACTTTCGCTTTTGTCACACTAAAAAGTCACGGCCAGGCCGTTCTCCAGCACCGTATCGAGTTTGCTGACGCCTTCCGGCGGTCGGCTGTCGTAGCGTGTGACGAAATTCAGGGCCAGCACGAGCGGTCCGGCCAGGTCAATCTCCAGGTTGAGTTCGCCGAGGACGCGGGTGTCGCCGATCTCGTTCCACAGCGGTTGGAAATAGATCGTGCACGTGGACACGACGCGGTCATTGACGGCGATTCGGGAGGACAGGTAGTGGCTCCAGCGGACGACGGTCGCGTTGTCGGGGTGGTTATCAATCGGATTCAATTCGCTTAGCCTTTCGTGCTCCACGAAGGCGGAAGCGCCTTCCCACAGCTGGAATGCCTCGGACGCGACCAGGTGGAACCGAAGCCCGCCGCCGGCCAGCACGCGTGCATCGAGCCGATAGGTCGTATCATAGTTGTACTGGGTGAACGCCTCGATGCCGAACCGCCCATGCACGGGGTAGTGCTGGCGAAGGTGTATCAGTCCTTCATCGGCGAAACGCTCGCCCTGTTCCCATCCGAAGTCGTTCCGGGCCAGCATGAACGTGTTCACCCTGGGGTGATCGAAATCCAACCGTCCTTCCAGTCCGATTTCCTTCAAATCCGTATTCCCCGTATGCATCTCCAGGTTCAGGGCGAGGGCGCCCGAAAATCCGGTGGAAGTCGTGTCTCCGCGCAGCGCTTCGATGTTCACCTGGGCCGCCGAATGGCGAGTCGCCAACGCCAGTGGCAGGAGAAAGAGCAGGTAAAGGTATTTCAATCCGGAGTCTCCATATTACTTAGTGCTTGCCATACCGATCCACGGCGATTTTCATTGTCGTAATATACTTCGGTACCGGTCCGTAGTGAAACGATAAGTAGCCCTGCGAGGGACGAATCAATGACCGACATTCGCGTAGGCCTGATCGGATACGGGGGTTGGAACCGGCTGGCTTTTGTGCCCGCGCTCCGGCAGCATGACCGTGTCCGGATCGTGTCCGCCGCGGCGTTCAGCGAAGCGTCCCGGGAGCGCATCCGCGAGGAGCTTGGACCGGATGTGGAGGTCTACGGCGGCTTCGAGGAATTGCTCGACGGCCCTGAAATCGACGCTGTCATGATGGCAATCCCTGACGCCATCCACGAGACGGCCATGGACGCCGTCCTCGATACGGGGATCGCCGTCTACTACGAACCGCCGCTCGCCGACTATCCCGGCGGCATTCGAAGGATGCTGAAGCGGCTGGTCACAGCCGATCAGGTTACCCACGGCGATCTCGAAATCGGCTACGCTTCGGTCGTCCTCCGCGCTGCAGAACTTTTACGGCAGGGCGCGGTCGGCGCGCCGCAGACCGTCCATTTGAATCTGCGGTGCAATTGGGCGGGGTACGATGGCCCCGACCTGAGCCTTGCCCACCATCTGGGGCCGTGGTACGTGGACGGGCTGAACAGCATTATCGGCCGTTCGCCCGGCAGGGTACTCGTCATGGACGGCCACGGGCAGGTGGGCCGGCGACAGTTTCACAGTCTGGTCAATTTCGACTACGACGGCCTCTGGGGCACGATCCACCTGAACATCGACTCGGTCGATACGCTGGAGACCACGATCGAGGTGACCGGTGACGAAGGCGACTTGCTCGTAGACTATTTTCGCAGCTCGATACAAGTACGCAGCAAGTCCGATCCCAAGGGCGAAATGATCGACGTAAAGCCCGCGATGCCGGTGGTGGGCGGCTGGCCCGGCGAGTCGGAGAGCGTCGCCGATTTCCTGGACGCCGTGGAAAAGGGCACGCCGAATCGCACCGACGCCAGGATGGCCGCGGGGCTCTATCTCACGGGACTGGCCATAGAGCAGTCGAAGGAAACCGGCGGCTGGGTCGAGATCGAAGAGGTGGATGGACTGGCTTAATATCTGGACTGGCCCGATATCCGGTAAGGACTGGTTGCCGGTCCGGTCTGTTACCAGTAGAGGCGGGAGTGAGGCTTGAAAGGCGGGGGGCGCCATGAAAGGTGTTCGAGTAGATCCGGAACGACGGGAAACGCGGATGCTCAGGCGGCACGTGCCGTTCGCCGGTGCGCGCGTCCTCGACATCGGTTGCGGCGACGGCCGGCTGTCGAACCGGATCCGGGGATGGATCGAATCGATCGCCGGTGTCGACCTGGCCGGTGAAGACGTCGGGCGCGCCCATGCCCGGAAGCGGCTGGAGGGTATCGCGCGCTTCGCTGTGGCCGATGCGTCCGTCCTGCCCTTTCACGACCGGAGTTTCGACCTGGCCCTGTTTTCCTGGTCGTTGTGATGAGTGCGACAAGAGGGCATGGGGCATGCCCTTCACGAAACCATACGCGTACTGAAGCCTGGTGGCCGGATCGTTGACATCCGTCCGTATTTCCCGGCAAGACTGGGCAATCGTCGACACGCGAGGCAGCAGGTGTACTGCCAGGTCGCCCATGAAGTTAATCGGGTGGCAACGCTGGCCCGGGACTACGTCGATTTTCATTTCGCGGACCGGGTGGTGGCGGAAGCGGTCCGGGACGGCAGCCTGGACGCGGTTTTTCACACAGATTTCGTTTTCCGGCACTATTTCGACAGCCTGGAACTGTTCGACCGGTGCAGGGCCATGTGGTGGGACAAGGCGCACATTCCTGTTGCGGATCGGCGCTGCCTCGAACGAACCTTGAGGTGTCATCCCTCGGCCGTAATTCGTGTCGATACACCAGTACAACTTCAAGTACTGACGAAAAGGTAGAGAAAAGGAGGGAGCATTCCGCCATGGTCCAGCCCATCTCGTTGAAACACCGCATCCGCAGCGGCGAAATCGTGACCGGCCTGGGCGTATCCATGGATTCCAGCCGGGAAGACCTGAAACGGTATCTTCAACAGGGCAAGATCGATTTCTTCAACGTGGACTGTCAGCACGGCCCCCAGAGTGAGGATCGGATCGTGTCCTTCTGCGCCTCCGCCGAGGCGCTGGACGTGCCGGTGATCCTGCGCATCAAGCATACCCGGCACACCTACCTGATCGGGAACTACCTGGACCTGGGGCCAGCCGGAATCCTCGTTCCCGAAGTCAGGGCGGAAGCCACGGTGCGCGAGGCGGTCCATTTCTTCTACTATCCGCAATTCGGCGGCAGAAGCTGGGGAGGAAACGCGCGCCATGGCATTGCCGGTCGTGACGACCGCCTCGACTATGCGGCCTGGTGGAACGACACGGGCGTGCTATGGCTACAGCTCGAATCGGTCGACGCCGTCATCAACTGCCGGAAACTGGCACTGGAGGGCGTGGACGTCCTCACTTTCGGTCCCAACGATCTCATGTTCGACATCGAGCGGTACCAAAACGCGCCGTTCCGGACCGTCGACGACTGCGTCCGCCACGTCGCCCGGGAAATGGAGGGAACGTCCGTCGCCGTCAGCCTGGCCCTCCTGGACCCGTCGGACCGGCAGAAGTATATCGACATGGGACTGACCGTGCTCCAGACGCCCATGGTGGTCTGATCCGGACCTGTACGTCCATTTCAAACCCAAAGGAACCATTGATGAATCGTCCGCCGGAAGCATACATCCATGTCGATGAAACATCCCTGCTGGCCTTCACGACGGCCTGTTTCGAGAAGGTTGGCCTGTCCGGCCATCATGCTTCGATCATCAGCCGGTTGCTGGTAAACTCCGACCTCAGAGGCGTTCGCAGTCACGGGGTCCGCGCGGCATCCGGCTATACGCGGTCATTCGCCGAGGGGCATCACAATCCACGGCCCAGTGTGCGAGTCATCGCCGAATCACCCACTGCCGTCATCGTGGACGGCGACGGCACGCTCGGATACTGGCCCATGGTGGATGCGACGGAAGGCGCTATCGCAAAGGCCCGTGAAACCGGGCTGGGCATGGGATTGGCCCGGCACATCGGCCATTACGGTTCGGCGGGCCACTACACCCGCATGTGCATGGAGTCGGGCTGTATCGGATTCTCGGTCCAGGGTTACCGCAACATGGGGGATGCCCGCGGCCAGGATCCGAAACCGCAGATCGGTTACTTCGGCAATCCGCCGCTCTGTTTCGGCATTCCGGCGGGCGACGAACCGCCCATCGTGCAGGACGTGGCCACACGCATCCTGGCCGACTATCAGCATTCGCCCGAATTCGACGATCTCCTGTCCCGCATACCGGCCGCCTTCTTCAAGAGCATCGGTTACGGGGCGGTCGCCACGGTCCTGGGATGCGCACTGGCCGGCGCCGCGTTGCCGGAGGCTGATGAAGTTGAGACCCGGTGGCCCGGAGCGAACCACGGCGGCATGGTACTGGCCATTCACATCGAAACGGTGATTCCAACGGCGGATTTCAAGAAGGAAGTCGATCGATTCGTACGGGACGTGAGAGAAACCTACGAGCCCATGCCGGGATACGACGACGCCTTGCTGCCCGGCGCGATCGAAGAAGCGCGTGTGGCACTCCACCGGGAGCAGGGCATCCGGTTCGGCGAGATCGAACAGCGCACCGTACGGGAAATGAGTGAGCGGCTGAACGTACCGTTGCCCTGGAGTGATCGGGACTAACGTGCAGGTAAACCGGTAGGTCTAAAAAAACGCTCACCGCGCGTAGTCTTCATTCAGTCGAGAGGGGAAACAACGTGGCAAAGTACCGCGCAGGACTCATCGGATTGGGCTGGATGGGCATGCTTTACGATCTCGCGGAAAGGACCGGCGTGTGGGACGTGGATGATATCGATCGCCCGACGCCCGAACTGAACATCCGCCGGCGCTTCCACTACCACGAGAACCCGGGCACCGAGGGTCTGCCTTCCTCCTACGCCGAAGCGCTGTGGGACCGGCCGGAGATCGACCTGATCGCCGCAGCGGACAGGGATGTGAAACGGCTTCGCGCCTTCCGGGAACGGTACGGCGTCGTGTCCCTCTATGACGACGCCGGGGACATGCTGGCCATCGAACGGCCGGATATCGTATCCGTCGCGACGAACACCAAACATCGCGCTGATCTCACCTGCCTCGCCGTCCACCATGGCGCGAAGGGGATCTTCACCGAGAAGCCCATGGCCCATACCCTTGAGGAAGCGGACCGGATGGTGCGTACCTGCGCGGAAGCGGGCGTGCCGTTGAGCTGCGGGGCGATCGCCACCACCCATCCATCCTTCGCCCGTGCCGGCGCGCTGGTGCGTGACGGCGACATCGGGGAGCTGCTGTCGATCGAAGCGCCGGGACCCTTCGCCCAACACCAGAACTGGTCCTATTTCCTGGACAGCGAACCGGCCTGGGTAATCGGTACCGGCGATGAACCGCGGCGGGAAACGGGCAGCGACGAATTCACCGGTCAGGGCCTGATGGTGACTGAAAGCGGCCTCGTGGTGCATTTTCGCAAGGGCGCACCCGGGGTACGCCTGCACGGCAGCAAAGGCGACCTGGCTTACGACTTCCCCACAGGCTGGCAGCGATGGGAGGCGATGGAGGTGGAAGGCCGGCCCTACCGGGTGGAAGTGCCCTGGCCAGGACCTCAGTTTGTGCCCCCCTATGGCGGGGTGTATTCGCTGAACGACGTGATGGACTGCATGGCGGGGAAGCTGGACGAGCCCAAAAACTCCGGCCGCAGGGTCGCCATGGCACTGGAAGTGGAGATCGCCTTGAAACTTTCCTCCGCGCGGGGTGGCGTGCGCGTCGACCTGCCCCTTGAAGACCGTTCGCTGGGGCTAAACTACGATTGGTTTCGGTAGGGGAGTTGTTCCGGAGGCCCAGTCCGGGCCTGGATCTACGTACCCAACCCCTCTCGCTGTATCCTCCGTATCCCCGTCGTCAGCCGCTCCAGGTCCTCGTCCGAATTGAACACGTGGGTCGAAACACGAGTGCTTTCCGCCGCGAATTCGAGCGGGGAGACCAGCACTTTCTCATGTTGCTGAAGGCTCTCCGACAAGGGGCCCGCCTCCAGGCCCGGCACGTGGAAAGTAACAATGCCCGATGAATCGCCGTAGGACGCCGGCGTTTCCAGCACCAGTCCCGGGACTTCGAGCAGGGCGGACTTCATCCGGTCCGTATACGACTCGATGCCGGCGAAAATCGCCTCCCACCCCAGCCCTTCCCATATATCCAGGGCCTTGCCGAAACCGGCCTGGTCCGGCACGCTCCGCGTGGCGAACTCGAACCGCCGGGCTTCGTCGTGCAGGTCCATGTTTCCTTCCTGGTCGAAGGTTTTCTGCGAGTGCGACCCGATCCAGCTCGGTTTGAGCCAATCGATCCGGTCCCGGCGGATGAACAGGCCACCGGTACCCTGCGGCGCCATGGTATACTTATGCCCGCAGAAGCTGTAGAAGTCACAGTCCAGCGCGCGCACGTCGATCGGAATGGCCCCGAAGGATTGCGCGCCGTCGAAGAGGACCGGCGTGTCTTTCCCGTGGGCCAGGTCGCAGACCGCCCGGCCCGGAAGGCGCAGGCCGGTGCGTCTCGAGACATGACTGACGCTGACGAGCCGCGTGCGGCCGTCGATCAGGCGGTCCATCTCTTCGAGCGTTCTGCCGAGGTCGTTGTACATCGGCGCGAACCGTAGTTCCACGTCGTACCGTCCGGTCAGGTTGTACCAGGTCAGACGGTTGCCCGGATGCTCGTGGGTGGTGAGCAGTACGTTGTCGCCCGGTTTCCAGTCGATGCCGTTAGCCACGATGTTGATGCCGATCGTGGTGTTTTCCGTCATGACGATCTCTTCGGGCGAGGCGTTGATGGTACGGGCGACCTTGCTCCGGATATCCCGCTTCAGTTCCTCGATCCGCCCGGCGACGAAGGGCAGGGCGGGGCCCCGGCTCTGGAATTTCAGCCAGTGGACGACTTCATCGACGACGGGGTTCAGTTTGGGAGAAAACCCGCTGGTCTGGAAATACGCGTATCCGTCCAGGTCGGGCAGCATGGCCCGCACGTCCGAGGTCAGTGACATGAAACAAGTTCCTTGTGGCTTCGGGTGGGCATTTCGTGGTCCGGCCTCATCCTGGCCGGTGTCGTCCTGACCGGTGTCGTCCTGACCGGTCTCATATTGATCGGGATGGAGGTTGGACATGGCTGCGTCCAGACCTGATCGTCGTGAAATGGTAGGGTTGCCCGAGGGACCTGTCAATTGAATTGGGCTTGACGCCTGCGTCCGTTGGGTTAATTTGCTCGCACTTCCTCGCTCCATCGCGATCCTGGGCCGGATAATCCATGTCACGGAGTACCAGACGTGTTCAGACTCGAGGGCCACCGAATCGGCGATGCATGGTATTTCACTGAGGGTGAAACGGTCCACGCCTGGTTTCTCGCCATGCCCCTGGAACGGAAAGCCGGCTGGAGAATCGACCACTGTGTTTCCGATGACTTGAAGCACTGGCAATACGAGGGTACTGCCCTCGAACCGGGCCCTCCGGACGCATGGGACGGCAAGTCCCTGGCAACCGGCAGCGTCATCCGGCGCAACGGGCAGTACTGGATGGCTTATACTGGCCACAAGCACGAGGCCGCCTTTGTCCAGCGCGCGGGCATGGCGGTTTCCGATGACCTGGAAACCTGGCGCAAGCTACCCAAAAACCCCACCTCGGTGGCCGACCCCGCCCACTACGAGATCGAATCGACCGGCCAACGGCAGCTCACCCACTGGCGGGACCCCTTCCTCCTGGATACGGGTGGCCGGGTTCTCCAGTACGTCTGCGCGCGGCGTACCGACGGGGACGTGGCTGAGCGGGGCAGCGTCGGCATCGCCCAGTCGGCCGACATGATCCACTGGGAATCCCTCCCGCCGCCGGAACACGACCGGATGACCGAGGAAATGGAGGTGCCCCAGGTTTATTTCATCGAAGGCCGCTGGTATCTCGTTTTCTGCACCCATGATTTCTGGCTGACGCCTTCCTTCAGGGACCAGTTCCCCGGTCATGCCTTCAGAAGCACCGACTATGCCATGGTGGGCGATTCGCCGCTGGGGCCGTTCCGAATCCACGGCACGGGCGAGATCATGCCCGAAGCGCCGTCCGGCCGCTTCTATGCCAGCCAGCTCATTGAGCACGGCGGTAGTTGGTTTCTGCTGGGTACCGAAGGCCTGGACGCGGAGAGCGGCCTTTCGGACCCACTGCCGATCGTAGCGGATGAAACGGGTATTCACGTGACGAGAGGTTGACACGAGGAATCGGACGATGGCCCATGACGTAGCCGGCCTGGGATGCGCATGCCTGGATTTCCTGGGTATCGTGCCCCACCTGCCGGACCAGGACGAACAGGTCTGGATGAGCGACTCGGCCCAACAGGGCGGGGGGATGGTCTCCACCGCGCTGGTTACGCTTTCCAGGTTGGGGGTGTCCACCGCCTTCGCGGGCAAAGTAGGTAACGATACGGCGGGCCGCGTCGTGAAGGAGGAATTCGACCAGTTCGGGGTTGACTCGGCCCATTTGATCATGGAGCCCGGCGCTTCGACCCCCGTCAGCATGATTCTCGTCGATGAATCGACCGGCCAGCGAACTATCATGGCCGGCGGTTCGGCCGTGGACATGTCTCCCTCGGAAGTTCCCGCGGAACTGGTCGCCTCCTCGAGAATCCTTCATCTCGACAATACCAATCGACCTGCCGCGCTGGCTGCCGCGGGAATTGCCCGAGATTCCGGCGTGCCCGTGGTGCTCGACGCGGACACCTTGTCCCCGCCGGACGATCTCGTCGAATTGCTCGGGATGACGGATTTCCTGATCGCTTCCAGGGTGTTCTCTGATGAATTGACGGGCCTGACCGATCCATCGGAGGCCGCGAAGGTTCTTGCCGGTTACGGATCGTCTGCTACGGTCGTCACCCTTGGAGAGGAAGGCAGTTACACGCTGGGGGCCGGCCGGTCATTCCACACACCGGCTTTCTCCGTGGACGCCGTCGATACCACGGGGGCGGGCGACGTTTATCACGGCGCGTTCATTTACGGCCTTCTGAAGGAATGGAGTTTCGAGAAGACGGCCGAATTCGCCTCCGCCGTCGCCGCCCTGAGCTGCACCCGTCTCGGGGGACGAGCCGGGATTCCAGATTTGCAAATCGCGTTGGATTTCCTGCGGGATCGAGGTGCGGAGCACTTCAACGACAGAGCGTAAACCCGTTAGATGCCGGCCGCCAGCTAGAGGATTTCCTTAAAGACGTCGATCAGCTTGTCGATCTCGGCCGGCGTGTTATAGAAATGCGTAGATACCCGGATCATGTCGTGATTGCGTCCCTGGTCGGTGCTCACCCGGATCCGGGCCTTGCCGTCGAGGATGCCGCGCAGCAACTGGGCGTCCCAGCCCTCGACTTCGAAGGAGGTAATGCCGGGACTCGACAGACTGTGATCCCGTGAGGTTCCAAGGCGGATCCCCGGCAGTTCGTTCAACCGTTCTTTCAGGTAATCGGAAAGCATGCGGTCCCGGGCGTATATGTTGTCGAGGCCGATGGAATGGAGAAAGGAGAGGGCGGGACGTATGGCGGCTCTTATGGGATACTCGTGGGTACCCCACGGTTCAACGAGCCACAGCGCCCGTTCGTTGTCGCTCCAGGGCCCGTTCCCGTTCGATAAGGGCCAGAAGTGGTCCTGAAATCCTTCCCTGACGTACAGGCAGCCGGTGCCGGGAGGGGTTAACGACCACTTGTGGAGGCTCGTGGCAAAAAGGTCGCACCCCATCTCGTGAAGATCCACGGGCGTCATGCCCGGAGACTGGGCGCCGTCGACTGCCGTTACGATACCTCGCTCGCGCGCCATGTTGCTAAGTTCCCGGACAGGATAGAGCAACCCAGGGCCCCGGGTGATGTGGCAGAAAAACAGCACCTTCGTTCGTGGCGTGATGGCCTCCTCGAAAAGCGCTACCACTTCATCCACGCTTCCTGGAGGACTGGGAATCTGAACGTGGTGCATGTCGATGCCGAAACGCTCCGCCCTTCGGCGCCAGGGGTTTATGCCCGCGATGTGCTCGTCCGTCGTCATGAGCACCGCATCGCCCCGGTTCATGCGGATGCCGTTGGCGATGTGCATAAGCCCTTGTGTGGCATTCCGGGTAAGGACGACCTCATTCTCACTGGCACCAAGGTACGCCGCGCATTCTTTCCTCGCCTCTCTGATCTGCTCCTGGAGCGGCCAGCGCGCCTCCATTCCGTACGTTCCCATGCGAACGTAACCGTCGTAGACCGCCTGGGTGACCGGCCTGGGACACACACCCAGCGAACCGTTGTTGAGGTAGATGACTTCCGGGTCGATATGGAAGTGAGTACGGATTCCCTTCCAGTATGATTCGTCGTCGATCGACGAAGGAGGGGAGATCCCTTCGGCTGCAGCCTGGGCAGATGCGGGCTCCGTTGCAAGCAGTGAAGAGGCCGCGACCCCGCCAGCGGCTGCCAGGCCGTACTTCAGAAAATCACGCCGGTCAGCGTACCCATCCGTGCCGGGATGGTCCTCATTTGTTCTCATGGATTCACTCCTGCTCGGCGCGGTAGAGGGCCGAAACCTCGTCGGGGGACAACGGACGATTGTAAATCCGGACCTCGTCCAGGTCCAGCTCGGTCAGGGTATCTCCGTCTCCTACACTGGCGAAGCAGAGCCACATGCGTCCCAGCGCAATGTACCGGTACGGCTCTTCCGATGTTCTCTCCGCGGCGAGGATGCCATTGACGTAGAGTTTCAGATTCATAAGGCCGTCATCGTTCGTATCCAGCACGCCCGCGACGAACGTCCATTCGTCGGGCGACGGTCCGGCGTCGGACTTTACCTCCCACTGGGTAGCGATATCGTCGACCCGAAAACCGATCTTGCCCTCCTGAATGGAGAGAGAATAGGGATCCTGGCCCCAGGCGCCGTCTCCGTACCAGACCACCTGGCCGTAACCGCGGACAGGATCGAATCCCCGGATCCAACCGGTCACGGTCAGGTAGTGAAGCAGGTCGAGAGACTCATCCTTCACGACCGCCCAATCCCGCTCGCCGTCGAACCGAACGGCGTTGCCCTTCTTGCCCTTAACCTGTTCCGGCGAACCCAGCACGATGGCGTGTAGTCCGTTTCCTGACGCATCTCTCATCTCCCCGGTATCCATGGTCCAATGACCCACGAGTGCTTCGTCCAGGGTCGAGACCGGGCGGTCGGGCCTGGCGATCCCCTCGTGAAGCGGCGGGGGCGTCCAGCCGTTCTCCCGGGCAAGTCCTTCGATTGCTTCCTGTGGAAGGGTTGCCGTGTATATCCGCACGTCATCTACGGTCCCGTTCACATAGAATCCCGGTTCTCCCGACCCTTTGCGGCCCACGTAAAGCGGCTCTTCCGGGTGGGGCGGAAACGGCGCTTCGCTTTCGTCGTAGGGCACCCCGTCCAGGTAAAAGCGGTGCACGGCGCCATCGAAGGCGACTGCAAGGTGGCGCCACTGCTCCGTATCCACGGGGCGGGTAATGAGCGGGTCCCTGCCACGTCCCATGAGGTGCCAGGTCGGCAACGGTCCAAAAGCACTGAGCTGAAACACGCGCCGCACACCCGAGCCGCCGCTGTCCTGTGTCACGATGCCGTTAGACCACCACCTGGAGAAGGCACCTTCGTTGTACTTTATCCAGACCGACAGGGTAAAGGCCTCGCTGGAAAGTGCCGGCGGCGGAGCGACCCGGATATAGTCGTTCAGGCCGTCGAAGGCATAGGCGGCGTCGGCCCGGCCGAAACGGTCGGACGTGAGCACCGCACCGAACACTTCGCCATGGTGGCCGTTACCGCTCGTATCCCGTGCATTGCCGTCGAACAACAACTCGAGTGCCAGGTCGGCCCGGTATTCCTGAGACGCCTGCGCCTCGATCGTTTGGCTGAAGAAAGTCAGCAGGGGAAGCGCAGTGACCAGAAAGCCGACCTGCCAGGCCATGGAACGGCCGTTTTCACGGTACTTACGATCACCTTGACGATGGAGGGTTGAAGCCATATCTTCCTGTCGATCAACCGAATAGAACGAGAACGTAAATGCAGTACGTTCAATAAAATAGCCTGCCGTGCAGAACGACAGGCCAGGTACCGTCATCCGTTTCCGGAAACGTACCGCGAAGCCTGATTATAGTCACTACTTCTACAATCGTCCAGCCCATAACATTCATTCTTAAGTGAACGTCAGGATACTTCATGCCTTCACGCATCAAGATGGACATCGACACCCCCATGGCCCCGCCGCAGTGGGCCCTGCTGGAGCGCGCGCTCATCCGCTCCATGTCCCAGGCGCTCGAACTGTTCTACGATAAGTACTTCGACGAAAAGGGCTACCTGGAATGCGTGCCTCGCTGGGGCGCCCTCGACGGTCCGGACGATGCCATCGAAAACCTGGCGAACTGGCCCGTCGTCTACCTGCTCGGCGGGGGCGACCGCATCCTGGACATGTGCAAGACGGCGCAGGACGGCCATATCCGCCAGTACACCGAGGCAAAGACCGTCGACGTGCCTTTTGCCCGGGACGGCATGTACTACAAGGAATTTCCAGTGCACAGCGACTGGGCACATCCCGCCGATGTCCTGGTGGTGTTCAAC